>CAIWHY010000080.1 GCA_903912585.1 uncultured Thermoleophilia bacterium
CCTCCTCGCCACGCTGGCGGAGCAGGGCAGCCCGCGCGAGGTGACGACGCAGGTCCTCGAGGTCCGCACGGCGCGGCCGCGGCCGACGGTGGCGCACGCGCTCGGCCTCGCTCCGGGCAAGCCCGTGTGGCAGATCGTGCGCCTGCGGCTCATCGACGGGCAGCCGCTCGTCGTCGAGCAGGCGCTCATCCCGCAGGCGCTGGCGCCGGACCTCGGCCGGCGGCGCGGCGAGCTCTCCGGCTCGTTGTACGACCTGCTCGCGGCGAGCCACGGCCTCGTGGACGACCACGAGGAGCAGTACCTCGAGGTCTGCGAGGCTGGGGCCCGCGAACGTCGCCTGCTCCGGCTCGGTGCGCGTGGGCGCATCGTGCGCCTGCGCGGCGTGAGCTTCACCGCCGGCGACGTGCCGTTCGACTGCTTCGAGCAGGCCTATCCCGCCGACGAGTTCGTCTTCTACATCTCGGGCCAGACCGCGCGCCACCTCTTCCGGCCGTCCGACCTGCGCGACTGGGGCGTCGCGACGGCCAGGGAGCGCTGACCCGAGCATGACCAAAGTCCGCGACTGAAAGTGGGGAACAGATGGCAACAGTGAACGGCAGGTCGCCCCAGGCGGGCGACGACACGAAGGGACTCAAGCGCGGAGCGCTGCGCATCGGCGACGTCGTCATCATGGCGCTCGCCAGCTCCGGGCCGACGCAGAGCATCGCCGTCGGCATGTTCGGCCTCATGCTCGCCGTCGCCTATCACACGTTCCTGCCGATCTTGATCTGCTTCATCCCCATGATCGGCATCGCCATCGGGTATCAGCGGCTCAACGCGTGGCAGCCGAGCGCGGGCGCCACCTACTCCTGGGTCGGCCGCGCGCTGAACCCGCAAGCGGGGTTCTTCGCCGGCTGGATCATGCTCATGTACTACACCATCGGCACGACCAGCCTCACCGTGCCGCTCGGCACCTACTTCCTTAGCTTCTTCAGCAACTCGGCCGCCAACAACAAGTACCTCGTCGCCCTCGTCGGATCGGTCTTCTGCGTCCTCGTCCTCATCGTCGCCGCCCTCGGCATCAAGCTGTCGGCGCGCTTCAACTGGGGCTGGGCGATCTTCGAGTACGCGCTCATGATCGGCTTCGCCGTCGCCGCCCTCATCATGATCTACGGCACCGGCCTGTCGGGCGCCGTGCACACCTTCAGCTCGCTGTTCACGCTTCCCAAGACCGGCCTCGTCGCGGGCCTCCTGATCGCCATCTTCCTGTACTCGGGCTGGGACACCGCCGCGTACGTCGGCGAGGAGGCCAAGGGCAAGCAGGCGGGCTCGGCCGCGATCCTCAGCGTCGTCATCCTCTTCTTCATCTACTCCTTCGTGATCTTCTCCTTCCAGGGCATCGCGCCGTTCAAGGTGCTGGACGCCAACCAGGCCAACATCCTCGCCTTCGTCGGCCACAAGATCGGCGGCGGCTTCTGGGAGAACGTGATGATCGTCGCCGTGCTCGGCGGCACCCTGGTGTCCCTGCAGGCCGCCGTCGTGAGCTCCGGGCGCATCTCGTTCGCCATGGGCCGCGACCGCGTGTTCCCCAAGTTCTTCGACAGCGTGCACCCGCGCTGGCGCACGCCCTGGAACGCGACCATCCTGCTCGGCCTGCTCAACATCGTCTTCCTCTGGGGCACGACGCTCTTCTCCAGCATCGGCAGCGCCCTGACCAACATCGTGAGCACGCTGGGCCTGATGGCGGCGATCTTCTACTTCCTCACCGCCTTCACGGCGATCTGGTACTACCGCAAGGTGATCACCAAGAGCGCCGGCAACCTCATCCTCGGCGGGATCTTCCCCGGCGTCGGCGCCGCGTTCATGGCCTTCGTCGTCATCTACTCGCTCGCGACGGGCGTCCTCACCTTCACCAACATCGTCTTCGGCTTCGGCCTCGCGATCCTCGGCCTCATCCTGTCGTTCGTGTCCAAGGGCGTCGGCCACGCGAAGTTCTACACCGACCCGAGCGTGAGCTTCGGCGACCAGGTGGACGCGGCCCTCGACGGCCCCGAGCCGCCGAGCGAAGGGTTCGGGGTCTGAGATGAGAGACGGCGACGCGGCGGCAGGGCGGACAGGCGGCGCGGCGGCAGAGCGGGCGGGCGCCGCCTTGTACGTGGGCCTGGACCTCGGCACGTCCAGCCTGAAAGGCGTCGTCCTCGACGCTCAAGGGCGCGCCGTGGCGGAAGTGCGGCGCGCCTACGAGACAGCGCGGCCGGGAGCCGGCCGCGCGGAGCAGGACCCGCTCGACTGGACGGCGGCGGCGAGGTCGGCTCTCGCCGCGCTCGCTGCCGCCACGCCCGCGACGGACTGGGCCGGGATCGGGCTCTCCGGAATGATCCCGACGCTCGTGACCGTGGACGCGGACCTGCGCCCGGTGGGCCCGGCCTTCACCTGGGAGGACTGCCGGGCCCACGCCGAAGCCGAGGAGATCGCCGCGAAGGTGGGTGAGATCGACCTCTACCAGCGCACCGGCCAGCCGATGGACGGGCGCTACCTGCTGCCCATGTACGCCTGGATCCACCGGCACGACCCGGAGCGCGCGGCACGCACCACGCTGGTGCTCGGCGCCAAGGACTACCTCTTCTCCTGGCTCACCGGGCAGCTCGCGACCGACCCGAGCACGGCCAGCGGGTACGGGGGGTACGACCTGGTCCGAGGCACGTGGATGGCGGACGTGGCCGCGCTCGCGGGCGCGACGGCGAGCGGCGGGGGAGCCGGCCGTCCGGGGCTCCCGCCCGTCGTCCCTTCGACCGCGACGTGGCCCCTGGAGCAGCGCCTGGCCCTCGATCTCGGGCTTCCCGAAGGGCTGCCGGTGTGCGCCGGCGCCGCCGACTCGGTGCTCGCGGCGCAGGCGCTCGACGCCGTGACTCCCGGCGCCGTGGCCTACGTGTGGGGCACGAGCACGGTCATCCTCGGCGCCGGGGACGATGTCACGGTAGACCCCGAGCGGCGCTGCCTCATCACCCCGCTCGCAGTCGGCGGCTGGGGCACGGAGATGGACCTCGTCAGCACCGGCGCCGCGGTCGCCTGGCTGTCGCGCCTGCTGGGCTTCGGCGACGACGGCCAGGCCAAGGTCTTCGCCGCTGCCGCGGCGGCCGCCGACGAGCTCGTCCCCGCCGCCCTCCCCTTCGTCGGGGTCGGCGAGCAAGGCGCCCTGTGGGACGCCGACGTGCGCGGCACGTTCGTGGGCCTCGACCTCTCCCACGGGCCGGGCGACCTGGCGCGCGCCATGCTCGACGGCATCGTCCTCGAGAGCCGTCGCTGCCTCGCGCGCCTGCAAGAGCTCGGCCTGCCACAGGGCGACGTGCGCGTCGCCTGGCGCGGCGCCGACCCTTGGTTCTGCCAGCGGCTGGCGGATGCGAGCGGCCGCACGGTGATCGCCGGCGACCCGGCGACGAGCTCGTCGGCCGCGGGCGCCGCCCGCCTCGCGGCGATCGCCGTGGGCGCGGAGCTGCCGGCGGCAGCCGGCGGATCACTGCGCTCGACGCCGGACCGCGCCGCGAGCCGCACCTGGGACCGGCGCTGGCGCGAGTACGAGAAGCTCCTCGCGCCGCTGCGCAGGGCCTACCGCACGTGGCCCGACAAGCGCGAGGTCTGAGCCGGGCAGAGCGGACTCAGGATCGGGCCGCCCCGGCGCGAGCGCCAGGCGCGGCGCGAGCGCCAGGCCGAGCGGATCAGTAATACAGCTCGCTCGGCCCCTTGTACTCCTGGATCGTGTTGCCGCCGTCGATCACCACAAGCTGCCCGGTGATGTAGCTCGCGTCGTCGGAGCCGAGGAAGCACACCAGCTTGCCCACCTCTTCCGGCGTGGCGGCGCGGCCCATGGGCGTGTTCTCGGCGCCGGCGCGCTCGCCCTCGGTGGTCGAGCCGGTGTTGATCCAGCCCGGCCCGACGGCGTTGACGGTGATGCCGTACTTGGCCACGTCGAGCGCGATGCCTCGGGTCATGCCGAGCACGCCCGCCTTGGCGGCGCAGTACACCGACTCGTCGGGATTCGCGACGACCGGCCCGGTGACCGACGAGACGTTGACGATGCGCCCGTAGCCGTGCTCGATCATGCCGCCGATCACGGTGCGCGTGACGTTGAACTGGGTCTTGAGGTTGATGGCGATGCCGAAGTCCCAGTCCTTCTCGCTCATGTGGGCGAAGTCGGTGAAGTCCTCCTCCATGCCCTCGATCACCATGCCGGCGTTGTTGACGAGCACGTCGATGCGGCCGTGGCAGGTGAGCGCCTCGGCCACGGCCTTCTGCACCTCGTCCATCTTCGTGAGGTCGGCGGTGTGCGACGAGACCGTGAAACCCTCCTTGCGCAGTTCCTCGGCGCAGTCGTGCACCTTCGCTGAGATGTCGACGATGGCGAGCGTCGCGCCCTCGCGCCCGAACACGCGCGCCGTGTTGAAGCCGATGCTGTTGGTCTTGGCGACCCCCGTGATGAGAGCGGCCTTGCCCTCGACCCTGCCCTTGCGATCCATGTTCACGACTCCCTTGCTGTGGCTGCGGCCGGCGCGGCCGGCCGGCGTCGTCTCGTTGCGGCAATGCTACGTCGCCGGCCGGCCGCACGTCACGCCTGTGGCCGGAGCAACGGCGGCCATCCTCCCGAACCTCCCTTCGGGGCGTATCTCGCTGGGAGCTTTGATAAAGCTTGAGGCTGCTTCTGCCGATGCAGGACGGGCGACCATGACTGGACTCACTGACAGAGACCCCCCCACCTGGCTGCGCGTGACGGACGTCGCGCGCCTCCTCGGCGTCAGCGCGAACACCGTGCGGCGCTGGACCGACGCCGACCGCATCGCCGCCCACCGCAGCCCCGGCGGCCACCGCCGCTACCTTGCCGCGGACGTGCTCGCCCTCCTGCCCGACGAGAATGACGGAGCCGCACATCCCGGCGACCTCGCGGAGCTCCGCCGCCAGAGCCAGGACCTGCGCGCCGTCCTGCGCGCCGGGCTCGAGCTCACGGCGCTGCTCGTCGAGGCTCCGCGCGAGGTGCCCGAGCGGGTCGCGCGGCGTATCTGCGAGCTCACGGGGGCGCCGCGATGCGACGTCTTCGAGCGCGACGGCGCGCGGCTGCGGCTGACCGTGTCGATCGACGGCGGCGAGGTCGACCAGAGCCGCTCCGGCAGCAGCCTCGACCTCGACGAGTGGGCGCCCGTCCCCGAGCCCTTGACCGCTCGCGAGGCCGTCGCCGTGCAGATCGGCGAGCGCGGCCTCGACCAGCGTGGCCGGCGCGCACTCCAGCGCCGCGGCTGCCGCTCGCTGCTGTGGGCGCCGCTCGTGATCCGCGGGGAGCTGATCGGCGCCCTCGAGGTCACGGACGCACGCGCCAACGACCTCGCCGCGCAGGCGGAGATCGTCAGCGGTCTCGCGCGCATCTGCGCCGAGGCGCTCGCCATCGAAGGCACCTACGAGGATCTGGCGCGCCGCGACAAGGCGCTGGCGGAGCTCATGAGGATCTCCGCAGAGGTGGCGGAGACCCACGATCTCGAGGAGTTCGCCGAACGGTTCGCGCTGCGCCTGCTCACGGTCGTGAACGCCGACTGCGTGACCATCTACGGCGTGTCCAGCGGGGTGATACGCCTCCTGCTCGACGTCAAGCGCGACGGCGGCGTGGACCGCACGAACGCCGGCAGACTCCTCGACACCGGCGACTACCCTTCGCTCGAGCAGTTGCTGCTCGACTACACACCCTTGGTCGTGACCGACGTCTCGGACCCCCGCCTCTCGGCGCACGAAGTCGAGGACTACCGCAAGTGGGGCTACGCCAGCTCGCTGACGATGCCCCTCGTGGCGGGCGGGAGCATCGTCGGCCTCGTGGACATCTACGACGACGCGGAGCGCGACTGGTCCGTCGAGCTCGAGTTCCTCACCGGGGTGATGCAGCTCGTCGCCGGCGTGTTCGACAACGCCGGCCTCATGAGCGAGGTGCAGGAACGGAGCAGGCTTCAGCACGAGCTGGTGCTGCTCGCCGGGAGCCTCGCGTCTTTGGGATCGCTCGAGGCGCTGGCGGCGGAGGCGGCGCGGCGCCTGCGCGACGTCACCGGCGCCGCCGACTGCGACGTGTGGTGGCGCGAGGAGGGCTACCTGCGCTGCCTCGCCAGCGTCGATGCGAGCGGGTTCGATGAGAACGCCAGCGGCAAGACCCTCGAGATCGCCCGTTTCCCCTCCACGGAGCGGGTGCTGGCCGAACGGGAGACGCTCGTCGTCTCGTCGCTGAACGACCCGCGCATGAGGGAGTTCGAGCGCGAGGACCTGGGCGAGTACGGCTTCAACAGCATGATCTCGCTGCCCCTCGTGACGCAGGACGAGACCGTGGGGATGATCGACATCTTCGACACGCGCGAACGGGACTTCACCGAGGTGAGGGAATACGTGACCACGGCGGCGCGGACGATCGCCGACTCCATGCAGGGCGTGGCGTTGCTGGGCAGCCTGCGACGCAGCAACGCCGCCCTGGGCGAGCTCGTCATGCTCGGCGACCAGCTCAACGAAGCGGAGGGCCTCACGGCGCTGGCGCGCATCGCCGCCCAGCGCCTGCGCGCCATCCTGGAGGCCGAGGACTGCGACATCTGGGCGATCGAGGGCGATCGGATGCGCTGTCTCGCCAGCCTTGACAGCCGCGGCTGGGACGAGGAGGAGACCGGCAGCGAGCGCGACCTGCGCGCCTACGCGGCGACGCAGGACGCCCTCGCCGCCAACGCGCCGCAGGTGTTCGGCGACCTCGACGCCGCCCGCCTGCCCGACGTCGAGATGGCGGCCTACCGGCGCTGGGGCTTTCGCAGCATGGTCTCGCTGCCGCTCGTGGCCGAGGGCCGCCCGATCGGCCTGATCGACGTGTTCGACACGCGCGTGCGCGACTACACGAGCACCCTGGACTTCATCCGCGGCGCCGGCCGGCTGCTCGCCGGGGCTTTCGAGAAGGCGATGCTTGTGGAGCGCCTCGAGAGCGGCAACCGCGACCTGCGCGTGCTCACCGAGGCCGGGATGGAGTTCGGCGCTACTCTCGACGTCGATGCCGTGCTGGGGACGGTCGCCGAGCGCATCCTCGAGGTCTCGAGCAGCGACCTCTGCGACATCTACGGCCTGGTCGCGGACGAGCCCGCGGCCGAAGTGCTCCTGTCGCTCGGCCGTGAGGAGCTGCGCGACGAGGTCGGCCGCCGCTATGCGGTGGACGAGTTCAGCACCTTCGCCGAGGCCACGGCGACCGGCAGGCCGGTCGTGCGGCTCGACGTGCTCACCGACCCGCGCTCGAACGAGCGCGACCGCGAGGACGCGCGCGAGTGGGGCTACACCTCGATGATGACCGTCCCGCTGCTGGCGGGAGGCGGCCTCATCGGCTTCCTCGAGCTCTACAACTGCGAGCGCGGCGGGTTCGCGCGCGAAGAGGTCGTCCTCGGCCTCGCCCAGGTCGCCGGCCAGGCGATCAACACCGCGCGCCTGTACCGCGAGCTCGACGAGAGCGTGCGCTGGATGGCGCTGATGAGCGAGTCGGCGCTCGAGCTCTCGAGCAGCCTCGACCTGCGCGACACGCTCCTGGCGACGGCGCGCCGCCTGTGCGCCAGCGTCGGCGTGCCCGAGTGCGAGATCACGGTCATCGAAGGTGCCGGGCTGCGCACGATCATGCGCGTGGAGCACGGCAAGGTTGACGAGGAGTGGATCGGCCAGTTCCTCCCGCTGGCCGACGCGGCCGTCACGCGCGAGGTCATCGAGACCAAGCGGCCCACGGTCGTGGCCTCGCTGCGCGACCCGCGCCTCACGGCCAGAGTGCACGAGATCAACCGGGACTACGAGAAGAAGAGCTGGGCGACGCTGCCTCTCGTGGTCAAGGACCGCGTGATCGGCACCGTCGAGCTCGTGGAGAGCGGCGCCGAGCGCTCGTTCACGAGCAGCGAGCTGGAGACGGCGGCGGCCATCTGCCACGCCGCCGCGATGGCGATCGAGAACGCCGCCTTGTTCGAGAGCGAACAGGCGGCCAACCAGGAGTCGCTGCTCCTCAACGAGATCGCGCGGCGCACGGCCGCAAGCCTCGACATCGAGGAGATCGTCGATGCCGCCACCGACGAGCTGCGCAAGCTCATGCCGTTCGACACCCACGCCCTCCTCATCGTCGAGAACGGACTCATCGCCAAGGTGATCTCACCCGACCCACGGCTGACATCACTCGGCAGCGCCGGCGCCCCGGAGTTCGGCCGGCGCTTCCTGGACGAGCTTCGCGAGCGACGCGTGGTCGTGTTTCACGATACGGACGCGGTTTCGCGACCAGCCGGCCATCCGCAGCTGCCCGGCCTGCGCTCCGCCGTCTCCATCGCCCTCTTGTCCGAGGGCGAGATCATCGGCTCACTGCATCTGGCCAGCAGCAGCGCGGACGCGTTCGCCGATCTCGACACCCGGCTGCTGGAGCGGGTCGCCACGCAGCTTTCGCTGGCGATCAAGAACGCACGGCTCTACGAAGAGATCAAGCAGATGCACCTCGGCAATCTCAAGGCCCTGAGCTCGGCGCTCAACGCCAAGGACTACTACACCCTCGGCCATGCCGCGCGCGTGGCCGCGTACACGGTCATGCTCACGCGCGAGCTCGGCTGGCCCGAGGAGGTCCTCGGCCAGCTCGAGGAGGCGGCCTACCTCCACGACATCGGCAAGATCAGCATCTCCGACCGCGTGCTCCTCAAGCCCGGCCGCCTCAACCCGCAGGAGTGGGAACAGATGCGCCTGCACCCGGTATTCAGCGCCGAGATCATCAGGCCGCTGTTCCCGGACGAGCTCGTGCTGGCGGTGCGCCACCACCACGAGCACTACGACGGCAGCGGCTACCCGGAGGGGCTCTCGGGCGACGACATCCCGCCCCTGGCGCGCGTCATGGCCGTGGTGGACGCCTACGACGCCATGTCGTGCCGGCGCCCGTACAAGTCGGCGCTCACCTACGCGGAGTGCCTCGCCGAGCTCGAGCGCTGTCGGGGGACCCAGTTCGACCCGCTCATGGTCGACGCGTTCCGCAACGTCCTCGACGACGTCGCGCGCAGACGCACGCGCGCCGAGGAGATCGCCGCGATGGCGGCAGCGGCGATCCCAGGCGACAAGCACGCGCGCCTGCACGGCCGCGACGACGAGGACACGCCAGAGTACCGCGAGATCGCCGAGACGCTGCGTGCCGTGCGCGACGCCAATCCGCCCACGCGGTTCCTGACGACGCACGCGCGGATCGACAAGAAGTACGTCATCGGCGTCGACCCCGAGGAGTCGGCGGCCGACAAATCGCACTTCGGCGACGAGATCTTCGCCGACGACGAGCTCCCCCTGGTCCTCGCGGGCGAGCGGCCCCAGGTGAACACGGTGTTCGCGGACGAGTTCGGCGTCTGGGTGTCCGGCCTGGCGCCGATCCGGGACGCGAGGGGGAACGTGGTCGCGGCCGTGGCCGCCGACCTGCCGGCGCTCGGCGCCGTGGAGAGCGAGAACCTGCGCAGCGACGGCCGGCAGACGTTCGCCGCGATGCTGCAGACCGCGGCCGTGCGGCTGAGCCGGGCCGAGATCGATTCCATCACCGACGCCCTCACCGGCCTCTACAACCACCGCTACCTGCAGGAGCGCCTGAGCGAGGAACTGCTGCGCTCGCGCGAGATCGGCCAGCCGCTGTCGCTGCTGTTCTGCGACCTCGACCACTTCAAGGGCTACAACGACGCCAACGGCCACAGCGCCGGCGACGTCGTGCTGCGTGAGGTCGCTCACATCCTCGAACAGTCGGTGCGCAACGTCGACATCGCCGGGCGATACGGCGGCGAGGAGTTCGTCGTGCTGCTGGTCGAGACCGGCCGCGAGCAGGCGCTCGTCATCGCGGAGCGGATCAGGGCGCGCATCGGCGCGGCGGGCTTCAGCGCGCACGGCACGCCGCTCACCGTGAGCATCGGCGTCGCCGGCTGCCCGGAGGACTCCGGCCGGCGCGAGGAACTGCTCGACATGGCCGACCGCGCCATGTACCTGGCCAAGCGGCGTGGCCGCGACCAGGTGGCGGCCGCCGGCGAGAGCTGAGAGCGGCGGCGGCGCGCCGGGCGCCTGGCGCCGCCGTCAGCTCCGGCGCCGGCGCCGGCGCCGCCGGGC
>CAIWHY010000081.1 GCA_903912585.1 uncultured Thermoleophilia bacterium
AACGTGAAGTTCCACCTCCAGCGCGACCAGGACAACGGCGCCGGCACCAAGATGTTCCAGGTGTGGGTCAGCCAGCCGTGAGCGGCGCGGCCACGGCCGTTGCCTCGGGGCCTGGCCCCGAGGCGTTTGGCGGCCGCGGCGCGACGAGCGGAACGCGCTGTGAGTGAGGAGGAAGGGCCGTGCGTCGTCGAGCGTTGACCGGGTACGCGCTGGTGTTCGGGTTGGTCGCCCTGGTGACGCTGACGGGCGCCTGCAGCCGGGCACGTCAGGGCGAGGGCGTGACCCCGTCCACGCTCGGATGTGAGGCCAGCGCCGGCACAGCGATCGCCGGCCAGCCCACCCCATACACCTGCGCGGACAGCGACTTTCGCCCCGGTCCGCACGGCTTCTCGTTCGCCAACTGGGGCGGCGTGGACGCCGGCGACGCCATCACGACCAAGACGCTCGTCGCCCTGTTTGGCGCGGAGAACGTGTGCGTGGACGCGAACCAGAGCCGATGCACGCCACGGCCGGCCGCGCTCCAGTGGGCGGCGCAGATGAACCAACTGCTCGCCAACGGCAGGTGCGAGGGGATGTCGGTGGAGGCCGAGCGCTTCTTCGCCGGGCTCACGAAGCTGAAGAGCGTGGACAAGAGCGCGCGCACGGCGGCGGGCCTCAGCAGGAGCAACCGCCGCCTCGTCGAGCAGATCGACTATTGGTGGGCGACCCAGCTCATGCCCGAGGTCGCCGCTGCAGCGTCCGCGTCGCGGAGGCTGCAGCCCTCGGCGATCGTCGCCGCAGTGACGGCCGGCCTGCGCGACGGCAGCGCCAACACCATGGGGATCTACGCCAAACCGGGAGCCCATGCGCTGACCCCGTTCGCGGTCACGTACGACGAGCCGTACTTCTCCGTCTGGGTCTACGACTCCAATCATCCGGGGAAGCCGGGCCGCGTGCTCGTCGACGCGGCCACCGAGGCATGGCACTACCAGTCGCGGCCCAGCCCCGGCGCCGCCGCGGACGGGGGCTGGAGTGGGTCCGGCCCCGGCGGCCTCGAGTACACGCCGATGTCCGTGCGCATGAAGGACTTCACGACGCCCTTCTCCGACAACACCGGCGAGAACGCCTTCGCCCTGGCCATCGTCGCGACCAGCGCGGACTCCTCGACCGAGGTGGACCTGCGCATCAGCGGTCCCGGCATCGACATCGACACCGCGGACGACGGCCCCTCGCCCGAGGGCATGATCGTGCAGCAGATCGACGACGACGGCATCGGTCGGGCCACCCTGGTCTACGTGCGGCCCTCACTGCCCCTCGTCATCACGCCCATGGCCAGCGAGAAGGGGGTCCCGGTGACGGTCTCGATCGACGGCCCGAAGCTGCCCTGGCAGAAGGTCACGCTGACCACCCCCGCGCGCGGCGCGCTTCCCATGCGCATCGAGGTGTCACCGGACACCGGTACCCGCGTGGTCGTGAGCGGCCGGACCACCGTCACGGTCTCCTACGACGCCGGCCGGGCGCGACTCTGCCGCACGACGGTCACCGGGCCGGGGGAGACGCGCGTGCCCACGGAAGCGGCGATCTCAGCGAACTGACCGTGCTGATCTCACTTCGCGAGAGCTGACCGGCCGAGTCTTCCAGGTGCTTGCCCGTCTCGAGGTCGCCCCACCCGTAGCTGACCCGGCCGCGGCCCTTGTCCCCGGCCGCGGCGATGGGCTCCTTGACGAGGTAGACGCCGTTCGGGTCCTGCATGTCGAGGAGGTCTTGGCACACGAGCTCCGGCCGCCCGTGTTGCATCGGTGGCCAGGAGATCACGTCCATGAACCTCGAGGAGTTGCCTGGTGCGAACACGCAGGCACCACGACCTCAAGGCGGTCAACCCGCGGCGGCTACGTGTTCGTCACCTGGGTCGGGAATCACCCGCCGCGACAGGTACACGTCCTCCGCGACGGCGGGCTGGTCCTGAAGTGGAACCTCGACAAGGACGTGACCATGTTCGGCACGGCCACGCCGGTGCTCGTCGCGTTCATCCGCGAGCTCTGTGAGGAAGGGCGACTGTGAAGATCGCATCCGTCAAGGCAAACAACCGGCGCCACGCCTTCGAGGTGACGTGCGTCAAAGGGGAGTTCGTCTTCCCCTACGAGAAGGCGGACCCTCAGCCGGGCAAGGACGACCCCATCGTCGAGCTCTTCATCGACCCGGAATCGGCGAGTGAGGGGTTCAGGTACGTCCTGGCCTCGGGCGCCGACGGGTGCGTGCTGCTCGACTGGGTCCTCGACTACAGCGAGGAGCCCGGCTCTATGCGGGACCTCCTCCTTCACAACCTGACCGTGCAGGCGCTGGATCGTCTCGAGGCAACGCGGATCTCCAAGAGAGAGATCATCCGCCGGCTCGGCATCTCGCCGGCGCAGTTCTACCGGCTGATCGACCCCACCAACTACCGCAAGTCGGTGGACAAGATGCTCTCGCTGCTGCAGGTGCTGGGGTGCGAGGTCGACCTGGCGGTGCGAGACCGGCGCAGCGCCTGAGAGCGAAGTGCGGCGCGGCCGGGGCCGTCAGGCGTCCGCGCCGCGCTTCTCGAACTTCTTGCGCTGCTCGGTGCTGAGGATGTGCTTGCGCACGCGCACGATCTTGGGCGTGACCTCGACGAGCTCGTCGTCGGCGATCCACTCCAAGGCGCTCTCCAGAGTGATGGCGCGCGGCACCTTGAGGCCGGTGTCTATCTCCTTGGTCGACTGCCGGTAGTTGCCGAGCGCCTTGCGCTTCGTGGGGTTGCAGAGCATGTCGTCGGCGCGCGAGTTCTCGCCCACGATCATGCCTTCGTAGACCGGCGTCATGTTGCCGACGAAGAGCACGGCGCGGTTCTGCAGGTTCTCGAGCGAGTAGCCGGCGGCCTCGCCACCGGTCTGGCTCACCAATGAGCCGCGCTCGCGGCCCGGCAGATCGCCGCGCCACGGGCCGTAGCCGGTGAACCGCGAGCTCATCACGCCGAGGCCGCGCGTCTCGGTGAGGAAGTCGTTGCGGTAGCCGATCAGGCCGCGCGTGGAGATCGTGAACTCGAGGCGCACGAGGCCGGTGCCGGTGGACTCCACCGCGACCAGCTCGCCCTTGCGCAGGCTCAGCTCCTGGATCACCGTGCCCTGGTACTCGTCGGGCACGTCGATGATGAGCTGCTCCATCGGCTCGAGGAGCTTGCCCTTGGAGTCGCGGCGGGTGATGACCTCGGGGCGGCTGACGCAGAGCTCGAGGCCCTCGCGCCGCATCTCCTCGATGAGGATGGCGAGGTGCAGCTCGCCGCGGCCGCTCACCTTCACTCCGTCCGGGCGGCCGAGGTCCTCGACGCGCAGCGCGACGTTGACGCGCAGCTCGCGCTCCAGCCGGTCCTTGATCTGGCGCAGCGTGGCGGGGCGGCCGTCCTGGCCGGCGAACGGGCCGTTGTTGACGAGGAAGAACATGCTCACCGTCGGTTCCTCGATCTCGAGCGGTGGCAGCGCCGCCTCGGCCGCCTCCCGCTCGGGCGAGGCGAGCGTGTCGCCGAGCGTGATGTCGGCGGGGCCGGCGAGCCAGACGATGTCGCCGGCCGTGGCCTCCTCGACCGCGCTGTTCTCGAGACCGCGCGTGACCCAGAGGTGCGTCACGCGCCCGGCCGCCGAACCGGTCATCTTCCAGCCGGCGTCCGGGTCGCCCACCTCGAGGTGGCGCGTGGTGATGCGCTGCACCTCGTCGCCGATCTTGATCCCGCCGGCGAGCACGCGGCCGCAGCCGATGCGGCCGATGTAGTCGCTCCAGGCGAGCGTGCTCACCTGCATGAGGAACGGCGCGTCCTGGTCTACCTCGGGCGCCGGGACGTCGGACACGATCGTCTCGAACAGGTCGTTCATGGCGGCGTCGGCGAGCTCCTTGAGCAGCGCCGCCGACAACGTCCCGCCGTCGGCGATGTGCGCCTCGCGCTCGCGTTCTTCCTTCTGGTACTCGTCCAGATCGCTGACGATCCAGCCCTCGAGGCCGGAGCCGTACAGGACGGGGAAGTCGAGCTGCTCGTTGTTCGCGCCGAGCTCGACGAAGAGGTCGAAGGTCTTGTCGAGCGCGCCGGAGGGGTCGGCGTTGGGCCGGTCGGCCTTGTTGACGATCACGATCGGCCGCAGCCCGAAGCTGAGGGCGCGCATGAGCACGTAGCGCGTCTGCGGCATGGGGCCCTCGTTGGCGTCCACGAGCAGCAGGACGGAGTCGACCATGCTGAGCACGCGCTCGACCTCGCCGCTGAAATCGGCGTGGCCGGGCGTGTCGATGATGTTGATCAGGTAGTCCTTCCACTCCACCGTGCAGTGCTTGGAGCGGATGGTGATGCCGCGCTCGCGCTCGAGGTCGTTGCTGTCCATCACGCGTTCGTCCACGTGCGCGCTGTCGCGGAACACGTGTGCGGCGCGGAAGATGCTGTCGATCAGCGTCGTCTTGCCGTGGTCGATGTGGGCGATGATGGCGAGGTTGCGTATCTTGTCGACGGCGTGCACGGTCGGGGTCTTTCTGTCGGGGTGGCTGCGGGATGACGGCGGCCCTCGGCCGCCGCTGACGCTCGAACGCCCGGCGAGGCTGCGCCGGCCGGGCGTCTGCCTATTCTACACGCCTAACGCCGCGGCGTCGTCCCGGTGCGCCCGCAGGGCGTGCCGCCGGTCTCAGCCGGCCGTGCTGCTCTGCGGCGTCCCGCGCAGCGCCTCCACCTCGATGAAGATGCGGCTCACCTCCGGGTAGGGCCCGTTGATCGCCTCCTCGATGCGGTGCACGGCGGCGTGGATCTGCTCGGCCGGCAGTCCCGGCGTGAACTGCACCTCGATGTTGAGGAGCACGTCCTCCGGGCCGAGGTGCATGGTGAGCACCACGCCGAGGCCGGTCACGGCCGGATCGGCGAGCACGATGCGGCGGAGGTCGGCGACCATCTCGGGGTCCGCCGCCTCGCCCACGAGCAGGCTCCGGCTCTCGTAGGCCAGCCACATGGCGGCGGACACCAGGATGCAGCCGATCACCACCGAGGCGAGCCCGTCGAGGACGGGGAGGTGCAGCAGGTGGCTGAGGAACACGCCGACGAACGCGACCGCGAGGCCGAGCAGCGCGGCCGTATCCTCGAAGAGCACGGTGAAGAGGCTCGGATCCTTGCCGTGATGGATGGCGGAGAGCGTGCGCCGCGGGCCGCGGGTCCCGCGGAAGGCGCGCCAGGCAACGCTGAACGAGAGACTTTCGAACACGACCGCAAGCGCGAGCACGACGTAGTTGAGGGTCGGATTGTGCAGCGTGATCGGATGGCGGATGTGGTTGATGCCTTCGTAGATGGACATCCCGCCGCCGATGCCGAAGATGCTCACGGCGACGATCAGGCTCCAGAAGTAGACCTCCATGCCGTGCCCGAACGGGTGGTGCTCGTCGGCAGGCCTGGCCCCACGGTTGAGGCCGTGGTAGAGCAGGCCGCCGTTGCCGGTGTCTACCAGCGAGTGGATGCCCTCGGAGATCATCGCCGAGCTGCCGGTGATGCTGCCGGCCGCGAACTTGATCGCCGCGATCGCCACGTTGCCGATGATCGCGGCCACCACGGCCTTCTTGGATTCGGCTGCCATGGCCGCAGTCTACCCGGTGTAGCTGACGACGACCGGGCGTTCACGCAGAACGGGGCGGCGAGCCTCTGCGGCCCGCCGCCCCGTCACG
>CAIWHY010000082.1 GCA_903912585.1 uncultured Thermoleophilia bacterium
CCCTGCGGCGCCAGGCCCTCCGGCGCGCGCTCGCGGCGCACGCCTCCGGCGACGCCGGACGCGGTGCGGCGCGGCGCACCGCTCCTGTCGTCACGACCGCCCGTGCTCTCGCGTTGCTCGTCCATGCTTTCCTCCCGCTCCGGCGCCGGCTCGATGAGCAGGGCGCGAAGCACGTTGAGCCGGCCGGGGACCTCGCGCGTGCCGGCTCCGTAGCCGACCGCCGCGACGTCCCCGGCGGGCGCCGGTCCGAAGTCGTCCGCGAACGCGGCGAGCAGGGCCGCGCCCGTGGGCGTTGTGAGCTCGCCGAGGGTGCCACCGTCGTCCGGCAGGTCGGCGGTCGGCAGGCCGCGCACCAGCACGGCCACGGCTGGCGCCGGTACCGGGAGCACCCCGTGCGCCGTGTCGACCGTTCCATTCCCGAGCGCGACCGCAGACGCGACCACGCGCTCGGGCTTCAAGTGGTGCAGAAGGGTGACGGCGCTGATGAGGTCGACCGCCGTGTCGATGCCGCTGAGTTCGTGGAGGTGTGCGACGTCCACGCCGTGGACCTCGCTCTCCGCGGCCGCCATGCGCTGCGCAAGCCGGGCCACGTCGTCTGCCACGGCCTGGTCGAGCTTCGACGCGTACATCGACATGATGAGCTCGTCGAAGGTGGCGAACCCGGGGCCCTCGGGCACGCGGAACGTGAGTGCGTCGACATCGCCGCGCCGCACGCCGCGAAGGGAGACGAGCCGCTTGTCGATGCCGGCGGCCTCGAGGGCCGGCCTCACGACCTTGTCGAGCGGGCCGGCCTTGTCCGCCGTGGCTCCCGCCACGCCGAGAAGGGCGGCGACGAGCATGTCGCCACTGATGCCGTTCGAGCAGTCGAGGTAGAGGATCATCGCCGTCACTTTACCCGGGGGCTCGCCTGTGTGGACATCCGGGTGCCCTCACCATCGGCACGCGCGCCGCGAGGCATGAGCCCTTGCCGCGCGCTCTGGCCTCGCGCTCCGCGTCCGGTACAATGCCCCCATGCGCATCGCCCAGATAGCTCCCCCGTGGATCACCGTGCCGCCCGCCGGCTACGGCGGTACGGAGTGGGTCGTCCAGCAGCTCTGCGATGGCCTCGTGGCGCGCGGCCACGAGGTCGTGCTGTACGCCACCGGCGATTCGCACACCGCCGCCGAGCTGCGCGCCCTCTTCCCCGCGCAGATGCCCGAGGTCCTGGGCCAGTCGAGCTACGACGCGCGCCACGTCTCGCACGCCTTCGCCGACATCGAGCGCAGCGGCTTCGACCTCGTGCACGACCATTCCGGCTTCCTCGGCATCGCCTTCAGCCGCTACCTGGCGACGCCGATGGTCCACACCGTCCACTGCGCCTTCGACAAGGCCGCCTACGGCTTCTACGACCAGTTCAAGGACGCGGTCCCCTACATCGGCATCAGCAAGTACCAGCAGTCGATGGGGCCGGCGGGCATGGACTGGGCCGGCCTCGCCTACAACGCCATCGCCGTCGAGGAGTGGCCGTACACGCCCGCCAAGGACGACTACCTGCTGGCGTTCGGCCGCGTCTGCGAAGCCAAGGGCTTCCACCTGAGCATCGAGACGGCCAGGCGCACCGGTCACAAGCTCATCATGGCCGGCGTGCTCCAGGAGCCCTACCGCGCCTACTACGAGGAGAAGGTCGAGCCGCTCGTCGACGGCGAGCAGGTCGTCTACCTCGGCGAAGTGAGCGACGCGGAGAAGCGCGAGCTCTTCGCGCACGCCAAAGCGTTCGTCTTCCCGATCACCTGGCCCGAGCCGTTCGGCCTCGTGATGATCGAGGCCATGGCCACGGGCACCCCGGTCGTGGCGCTGCGCCAGGGCTCCGTGCCCGAGGTCGTGGACGAGGGCAAGACGGGATTCGTGTGCGACACTCTCGAGGAGTTCGTCGCGGCGGTCGGCCGGGTCGGCGAGATCGACCCGGCGGTCTGCCGCCGCACCGTCGAGGAGCGCTTCACCGTGGAGCGCATGGTCACCGACTACGAGGCGATCTACCGGCGCGTGCTCGGCGCGTGAGCGCGAGGCCGGACGCCACGGACGCGGCGCCGGAGCCGGACGCGGCCGCCGGCCGTCTGGCCGCGTATCTGAGCGAGGACGCGGCGGCCGCCCAGCCCGATCC
>CAIWHY010000083.1 GCA_903912585.1 uncultured Thermoleophilia bacterium
CGAACGCGTGTTCGTTGAGGATCTCCATGAGCTGGTCGCCGATGCGCAGCGCCGGGTTCAGCGCCGCGGAGGCGTCCTGGGGGACGTACGAGATCAGGCCGCCGCGGACGCGCCGCAGCGCGCTGCGAGACGCGCTCAGCACCTCGGTGTCGGCGATGTCCACGCGGCCCTCGGAGATCTTGGCGCCGCGCCGCTGGTAGGCGAGCAACGACGTCGCCGCCGTCGTCTTGCCGGATGCCGACTCGCCGACGAGGCCCAGCACCTCACCCTGGTGGATGGCGAAGGAGACGTCGTCGTCGATGTCGATGCCGGACGGGTCGAGGACGATGCGCAGGTCCGTGACGCTGAGCACGATGTCGGCACGCGGCTCGCTCATGTGACGGCCGTGTCTCTGTCGATGCCCATCATCGCCCGCGCCAGACCGTCGGCGATGAGGTTGGTGCTGATCGTGAGGGCGGCGATGAGGAGGACGGGCGCCACGACGGCCCACGGCTGGATGGTGATGGCGATGCGGTTCTCGTTGATCATGAGGCCCCAATCGGCGGATGGCGGCTGCATTCCGAAGCCGATGAACGAGAGCGCCGCGATCATGATGATCGAGTAGGTCAGGCGCAGGCCGAACTCCACCAGCAACGGACTGCTGATGTTGGGCAGCACCTCGTAGAAAAGGATCTTGCGCCGGGGCACGCCGAGTGCGGCGGCGGCCCTGACGAAGTCGCGCGCCGCCAGCTCCACGGTCGCCGCGCGCGTGACGCGGGCGATGCGCGGCATGTGCGATATGCCGACCATGAGCACGATCAGCCAGAGCCGCGGCCCAAGGATGGAGACGAAGAGCATCGCGAGCACGATCGACGGGAAGGCCAGCACGACGTCGAGCATGCGCATGATGCTCTCGTCCAACCAGCGCCGGGCGTACCCGGATATGAGGCCCAGACTGACCCCGAGGACGATGCCGATGACGGTCGCCGCGATGCCGAGGACGAACACGGTGAGTCCGCCGTAGAGCACGCGGGTGAGCACGTCGCGGCCAAGGAAGTCCGTGCCCAGCCAGTACGCGGAGGCGGGCAGCGAGAAGGGGGGGCCCACGAACTCCGTCGGGGAATAGGGCGCCACGAAGCGGCCGAAGAGGGCGATGGCGAGCAGCACGATGAACATGACGAAGCCGATCTTGGTGCGCCGCAGATGCCAGGCGTCGCTGATCGTCTGCACCCATTCGCGACGACCCCTGGCAACGAGCGGGACCGCCTCGAGAGGCTCGAGCGGCTCGAGCGTCCCGAGCGGCTGGAGCGGGTCCAGGCTGGCGTCGCCGCCGGAGCTCATCGCAGACCGGTCCTGAGCCGCGGGCTGATGAGAATAGTGAGGATATCCGCGATCAGGTTGAGCACCACGTAGACCGCGGCGATCAGCAGGCAGAGCGCCTGCACCACGGGCATGTCGCGGTTGGCCACGGCGTCGACGAGTGCCGACCCGATGCCGGGGAAGCCGAACAGGTACTCCACCGTGACGATGCCGCCGGCCAGCCACGCGATGTTGATGGCGATTACCTGGATGGTCGGCACGATGGCGTTGGGCAGCGCGTGGTGCCACAGCACGCGCGACTCAGAAAGGCCCTTCAGGCGCGCCATCATGACGTACTCGCTCTCGAGCACCTCGACGGTGGAGGCGCGCAGCATGCGGCTCACGTAGGGGATGACGGCGAGCACCAGCGTGGCCACGGGCAGCACGAAGAGGAGCATCTGACTGCCGAGCGGAGACAACGAGTCGATGTTGGAGACCGAGGGCAGCCACTTGAACACCGCCGTGGCGAACAGCAGCACGAGGGCGATGCCGATCACGAACTCGGGAAGCGCCGCAAGGCTGAGATTCGCGAGATTGACGACGTTGTCGAACCGGGAGTCTCGCCAGATGGCGCTCAGCGCCCCGATGAAGATCGAGATGGGGATACTGATCAGGGCGGCCAGCAGCACCAGCGTGGCCGAATTGACGATGCGGCTGCGAAGCAGCGTGGTGACCTTCGCCCCGCCGCCGACAAGCGAGTTGCCGAAGTTGCCGCGCACGACTCCGCTCAGCCAGCTCGTGTACTGCGTGACGACAGGTCGGTTCAGCCCCAATTCCTTGCGCAAGGCCTCATAGCGCGCCACGTTGGCCGAGTCCTTGCCGAGAATCGCCTTCGCGGCGTCGCCCGGCAGCGCCTGCGTGGCCGCGAACACGACCAGCGTGACCAGCAACAGGGTCAGCAAGCCAAGCCCCAGACGGATGAGCATGAGTTTGACGAGAGGCGGCACGTGTGTCTCCCTAAGCGGCCGGCAGGAGCCGGGCGCCCCGACCGCGAGGGCGGGGCGCCCGGCCGCGAGCGGCCGAACAGTCGAGCGGTTGGATCACGCCAGCTGGGCCAAGCGATACCTGGCGTTGGCGGCGGCCGAGCCGAGGCCCGAGTAGTCGGGGATCATGCCCGTCACCTTCGAGCTGTGGGCGTCGACCTGATTGTCGAACCCGCAGATGATGTAGCCGCCCTCGTTGTACTCCATGGTGGAGGCTTCGGTGATCAGGGCGTTGCGCTTGGCGTCGTCGACTGTCTTGAACGCCTCGTTGACGAGCGCCACGTACTTCGGGTTGGTGTCGGCCCAATGGGTCTCGTTGTAGACCGCTCCGGGCAGCGTCCCCATGCCGGCCTGCGCCAGATAGCCGCGCGTGCCCCAGTTGTCCATGGCGAACGGGTACTTGAGGTACTCGGCGCCCCAGAAGACGTCACCGGTGACGTTGTCGACCTTGACGGTGACGCCGGCGCCCTTCGCCTGCTGCGCGAACACCGTGGCCGCGGCGGGCGCGGCGCTGCTGACCGAGGTCGACGTCGTGAGCTTGAGGGAGAGGCTGTTGTCGTAACCGGCCGCCTTGAGCAGCGACTTGGCCTGCGCAAGGTCTTGTACGCGCTGCGGCAGGTCCTTGGCGTAGCCGGGATCGTAGGGCGCGTACATGTCGTTGCCGAGCCACTGCAGCCCGTCGGCCGCCTGGGCGATCAACTGCGGACGGTCGACGATGAGACGGAACGCCTGACGCACGCGCACATCGGTGAACGGCTTCGCTTTGCAGTTCATCGTGAAGGGGATCCACGACCCGGTCTTCGCCTTCAGGAGCACGAAGCCGGCGCCTTCGGCCACCTTCAGCTGGGCGCCCGGGATCATCTGGCAGTAGTCGGCGGCGCCGCCGAGCAGGGCGTTGAGCTGGGCGGTGTTGTCGGAGAACTCCACGATCGTGAGCTTGTCGACGTACGGACCGCCGCCCTGACGCCAGTAGTTCGGGTTCTTGACCATCGCGCACTGCACGCCGGGCTGGAAGTCGCCCGGGCTCGCCAGCTTGAACGGGCCCGTACCGACCACGCCTGCGCCGCCCTTGGGGTTGTAGCCCACCGGGACGATCCCCGCGCTGTAGGTGGAGAGCGCCTCTGGGAAGATCGCGTTCGGCTCCTTCAGATTGAAGCTGACCGTGAGGTCGTCGATCTTCTTGGTGCCGCCGGGCGCGAGTCCGCGCAGCTGCTGCGCCGCGAGCCCGGGGTTCTTGGGGTTGAGGATGCGCTCGAAGCTGGCGACGACGGCGTCCGCGTTGACCGGCGAGCCGTCGTGGAAGACGAGGCCCGACTTGAGCTTGACCGTGAACTGCGTCGCCTTCGCGTCAGGAGTGATCGATTCCGCGAGCGCCATGCCGAGGACGCCTTGAGCGTCGTGCTCGAGCAACGAGTCGTAGAGGTTGAAGCGCATGTCCATCGACGGCATCGTCAGAGCCGGAGCGTGGATGTCGAGGTTCTCCTTGGCCGAGCCCGCGGCCGCGGCCACCCGCAACTCGCCGCCCGACTTTGCGGCGGCGCTGCCGCTCGCCGCCGGACTCGCACTGCTGCTGCTACTGCCGCCGCAGGCCGCGACTACCGGCCCCATAGCAGCGCCGGCGCCAACCAACGCCGCGGCCTTGAGCACCTGCCGTCTCGTTAGGGGCGTCTTCAAGAATTCCAGAGAATCACCGTCTCGTGCACTCATGTCTGCTCCCCCTTTGCCTTGGATTCGCTCATCCCCGCAGTATCAGCTGGACAAGAGCGCCTTGGAGAACCAGCGACCGCCACTCCTCGATCAGGAATCGGAAGAGCGTGCCCGATGGCTTTCTCCCAGAGAATCATATGCGGGTTCGCCTCCTGTGATGACAAGTCCGAGGTCGAGACTTCCCAAATACCAGACACGTTTTTTCCCGTGGAGGCGGGCCCCGTCGGGGTCGTGTCGTTGACACGTCATGACCGCGAACCTAGCATCCTCGTGAGTGCATCGGCGTGCCCAGCGGAGTCCGCGCCGCTCGCGCTACCGTTTGTCGACGCTGTCGCTTCCGGTCGTCCGCTCAGCCTGAGCGGCAGGTAGGGCGCCACGTGGCGGCCCTTCGAGGTGGTGCGCGCGAGTCTCACGCGTGACCACCATCCACGAGACTGAGGAGCCAGATGCGAATCGTTGTTTTGGACGACATCGGGATGGGCGCAGAGGATCTTCACCGCCTGGAGGCTCACGGCCATGTACGCGTCTTTTCCGCCGCGCCGTCCGACGACGCCGAGGTCATCGAGCGCATACGAGGCGCAGAGGTCGTGATCTCCGGTTGGACGAAGATCGGCAGCGACGTCCTGCAGGCCGTGCCCGAGCTCCGGCTCGTCTCCCTCTGGGCTACGGGCCTCGACAACATCGATCTGGCGGCGGCAAGCGCGGCGAACGTGGCCGTCTGCAACGTGCCCTCGTATGCGACGGATTCAGTGGCCGAGCTCGCCCTCGGCTTGATGCTTGCGGTGATCCGCAAGATCCCTGCGGCCGACCGGCATCTGCGGCGCACGCTGCGAAGCGACTGGCGACCGTTCCAGGGAAGCCAGCTTCGCGGCAAGACCCTCGGCATCGTCGGCACCGGGGTGATCGGCCAGCGGGTGGCCCAGCTGGGCCACTGCCTCGGCATGCCCCTCCTTGGCCACGATCTGCGGGTGTCGGAGGCACTGGTGAACGATGTGGGCATGCGCTACACGTCGCTGCCGGATCTCTTCGCGAACAGCGACGTGGTAACGCTTCACGCGCCCCTCACAGCGGACACCGAGCACCTCGTGGGCGCGTCCCTCCTGGGCCTTCTCTCTGACACGGCGGTGATCATCAACACCTCTCGCGCGGGCCTCATTCAGCAGGATGACCTGTACGCGGCGCTAGCGGACAAGGCCATCGCGGGCGCCGGACTCGACGTCATCGACCTTGAGTGCGAGAGCGGTCGGCGGCTCCTGGAGCTCGAGAACGTCGTCGTCACTCCCCATATCGGCTTCTACACGCATGAGGCTCTGGGGCAGCTGACGGCGATCTGCGTGGAGAATGTCGTCCGCTTTCTGGATGGGGACCCGATCAACGTCGCCGGCCCTTGGCCCGCTTCACGCGCCATGACGGCGCCCGCGGGCGGGGAGACCGGCGACACGAGCGACGAGGTGAGCAGCGATGGCGCCTGAGCGACAGAGAATCTCGATACCGTACGGCGCCGGCTCGCTGGAGGCGGATATCCCTCAGGGCGGCACCCTGTTCATGGGCGAGTTCGAGGAGCTCTCGGCGCTCGATGACTTCAAGTCGACTCTTCTCGCGAGACTCGACCAGCCGACCGGGACCGATCCCCTTCGCGAACTCGCCAGCGGCCGCGCCAACACGCTCATCCTCGTCGACGACAACACGCGGCACACGCCGGTCGACCGCATCCTGCCCGTACTTCTCGACTACCTCAACGAAAGCGGCCTCGCGGACGAGGACATCCAGATCCTCACGGCATCCGGAACACATCGCGTCATGACCGACGACGAGGTGCTGGCCAAGGTGGGTGCGGAGGCGCATCGCCGGGTCACGATCACTCAGCACGACTGTCGCGACCTGGAGTCGATCGTCGAGCAGGACTCCGTCAGCAGCGGCGCCAGCATCATCCCCGTGCAGATCAACAGGAAAGTCCTCGACGCCGACCTCATCATCGGGCTGGGAAGCATCTTCCCCCACAGCGATGCCGGCTTCACCGGCGGGGCCAAGATCGTGCAGCCGGGTGTCTGCGGGACGACCACTACGGCTGCCACTCACATCGCGGCGGCGCTTCTGGATGAGATCCCTCTGGGAGACGCCGACTCCCTGTGCCGGCTCGGCATGGAGGAGGTCGCGCGCAAGGTGGGCCTCGACTTCATCGTCAATGTCATCCAGGACCATCGCGGCCATCTCCTGGACATCGTCGCCGGCGACGTCGTCGCCGCCCATCGCCTCGGCGCCGAGGTCTCGCGCAGGGCGCACGGCGTCGTCGTCCCCGAGCCGGCGGACGTGGTCATCGTGAGCTCGTATCCCGGCGACATCGACTGGTGGCAGGCGGAGAAGTGCCTCGTCGCCGCGTACTTCGCCGTCAAACCCGGCGGCTTCATCGTGTTCGCCGGTCCCTGCTACGAGGGCCTCGTACACAACCATCCACGGCTGCGCGACTGGTTGCCGCTGTCGTTCGAGGAGGCTCGGACGAAGGCGGCCGGCATCGACCCGGCCGACACCGAGGCGGATCTCATCGCCGCCGACGTGGCCATCGTCAACGCCAAGGTGCGGGAGAAGGCCACCATCCTCATGGTGACCGACGGCCTGTCGGACGCCGACGTCGCCCTGCTCGGCTACCGGCGCATGCCGGACCTCCAGTCGGCGGTGGATCGTGCGCTGGAGCGTGCCTCGGGTGGCAGCGTGGGCGTCCTGCCGTACGGTGGGATCTGCCTGCCGATCGTCGGGTGACTGCCGGCGTCGAGGACGCGGGGCTTCAGGACGAGGTCGTCCGTCTGCTCTCGCGGCTGATCCGGGCAGACACGAGCAATCCTCCCGGCGATTCGGCCGCCGCGGCGCACGTCCTCGAGCGTTACTTCCTCGACAACGGCGTCGAGCCCGAACTCGTGGGCGAGTCCCACGAGCTGTCCAATTGCATCGCCCGCGTGGCCGGCGGCGACGGGCCATCCCTGCTCCTTCTCGGTCACCTCGACGTGGTGCCGGCGGACGAGAAGGAATGGATGCACCCGCCGTTCTCCGGCTTGGTCAAGGACGGCTACGTCTGGGGCCGAGGGGCCCTCGACATGAAGAACCAGGTGGCCGCCCAGGCCGTGGCCCTGGTGCGTGCAGCCCGGCGCAGACGCGCGGGCGAGACGCCGCGCGGCGACCTCATCTTCGCCGCCACCGCCGACGAGGAGACCGGCGAGAGGTGCGGTGCCAAGTGGCTTCTCGATACGAAGCCGGACCTGCTGCGCGCCGACTTCGTGCTCAACGAGGGAGGGATGGACATGTTCGCGCCGGGCGACGGTCACGTCTACACGATCCACGCCGGCGAAAAGGGCTACGCCGCCTGCCGCATCACCGTCAGCGGCCGGTCGGGACACGGCTCGGTCCCGCTCCATCAGGACAACGCTGTCCTCGGCTTGGCGCGCGTCATCTCGGCGCTCGAGCGCTACGAGCCCACGGTCTCGACGGACCGGCTTCCGGTCGCCGTCATCGACAGGATCGTCGCCGACCCCCGGTCGCGCCGAAGCTTGAAGGAGCCGGCGACCGCCTACGCGGCGGTCAGGGAGCTGGCCGCCGTCGATCCGGGCGCCGCGGCGGTGATCGAGCCCTTGCTCGGAGTCACGTTCTCTTCCACGATCGTGCGCGCCGGCGGGGAAGCGGTGAACGTCATCCCGTCACGGGCGACGGTCACCGTCGACTGCCGCATGCTCCCCGGACAGACCGCCGAGGACATCCGCCGGGAGATCTCGCGCGCCCTGGAAGACCTCCCGGATCCGTGGGAGATGGAGATGCTCAACTTCATGCCGGGCAGCGAGTCGCCGCCCGACACTCCCTTCCGCGATGCCATCGCGGCGACGATACAAGGACTCGTGCCCGATGCCGAGGTCCTGTGCGCACACTTCAGCGGCTTCACCGACTCGGCGCACATAAGGGCCGCGTTCCCCGGTACGGTCGCGTACGGGTTCTGCCCCTTCATCGTCGAGAGCGGGGCCACCGTCAGGCGACGCCTCCACGGCGTCAACGAGCGCATCGCCATCGCGGACCTCGTCCTCCAGACGCGGTTCTGCGAGAGGCTGGCGGCCAGGCTGCTCGCATGACCCTGCGCGCGGCAACGCCGCTCAGGGGCGGGACCAGAGGTCCGTGGCGCTCAAGCCCAGCTCCTGTTCGACTTCGAGACGGTAGGCGGCGACGGCGCCCCGGGTGAAGGGTCCGGGGGGATCATCGAATTCGCGGTCCTCGACGACCGCGACCGCCTGGACTTCGCGCGCCGCTCCGGCCAGAAACGCCTCCGCGGCCGCGAGCGCGTCCTCGGTGCGGCACGTACGCTCGGAGACGTCCAGATGCCTCATGACGATGCGACGCGTGATGGAATCCAGGATGCCGGCGTCGAGAGGCGGCGTGCACACCTCACCCTGCGGGGTGACCCAGAAGAAGGCGGCCTGCTGCACCTCCATGACGCGGCCGTCCGGCGTCGCGAGCAGCGCCTCGTCAAAGCCGCGCTCCTGAGCCGCACGCTTCGCCACCATGTTGCCGGCGTAGGAGAGGCTCTTCGCGCCGGCCAGCACCAGCCTCGGCGTGTCGATGACGAACGCCAGCCGGGCCGGCGGCCAGTCGAGGTACGGCTCGAGGAACACGATGCGCCTGCCGCCGCGCGTCAGCACGATGCGCAAGTCGCTGAAGACGGGGCCGGCCCAGTCGAGGAGCGCGACGATCTCGCTCTCGAGCAACTCGCGCGGATACGGCAGGCGAAGCGTCGCGCAGGTGCGCGCCAGGCGATCGAGGTGCTCGACGAGCGTGAACGGCCGGCCGGCATAGCAACGCAGATACTCGAACGCGCCGTCTCCACGCAGCATGCCGTCGTCGTACAGAGGGACGGTCGCCTCGCGGGCGTCGCACAGCACGCCGTCGACGGAGGCCGCCATCTCAGGCGCGCCACTTGAGCCGCGCGCGAGCCCCGTCACATCCTCTCCACTCGCACCTCGACCGACTTCATCAGCGGGAACCCGCTGATCGGGTCGAAACGGTCGTCATGCGTGATGAGGTTCACGTTGGCGTCCCTCCATCCGTGCGTGATCTGGAGGCTGCCGGGGAGGATCTCGTTGGGAGCCATCACCTTCACGGGCAGCTCGAGTGAGCCGATGCGCGACGTCACGCGGACCGTGTCGCCGTCGGCCACCCCGAGAGCTTCGGAGTCGTCCGGGTGCATCTCCACCTCGGGGCCGGGAATGGCCGTCAGGAAGCGGGGGATGTTGCGAAACCGGCTGTGCAGGTAGAGGAGCTTGCGCGCCCCGGTGATGAGCACGAACGGGTACGCGGCGTCGGGTTCGCGGCGGTAGGCGGGACTCTGGTACACGGGGAGCTCGTCGTATCCCAGGTCCTTCAGGTACTGCGAGGCGAACTCGACCTTGCCGGACGGTGTGTCGAAGCCCGTATCCTTCCAGCGCCCCGGCAGAGACGGACTGTACTCCACGCCCTCGGGATGAGCCTCCAGCTCCTCGAGGGTGAGACCCGTCGGCTCGAGCAGCCAACGGTTGAGAGCCGTCTCGTCCTCCCAGGGGAAGTAGTCGCCGATCCCCAGGCGGGCAGCGAGGTCATGCCAGAACTCGTACTCGCCCTGCACGCCCGGCCACGAGACGACCTTGCGGGTAACGCTCACGATCTGATGCTTGGCGTGAGCGTGCAGCTCGGTACGCTCGAGGAATGACGCCGCCGGCAGGACGTAGTCGGCCACCGCAGCCGTCTCGCTCATGAAGAGATCGCGCACCACCAGCAGGTCGAGGGACTTCAGGGCCTCGAGGACCCTCGTGGAGTTAGGATTCGTGGACGCCGGGTTCGCTCCCGTGACGATGAGCGCCCGCAGGGGATACGGGTCGTCCTGCAAGATGGCCTCGATGGCCGTCATGGTGTGACACTCCCGGCGCAGATCGTACAGCACGGGGAAGCGCCCGGCGCCGAGAGGGCCAAGGTGCTTCAGCGGCACGTCCTCGTACAGGGTGAGGTCGCGTAGCGGCAGCTCTGCCTTGAAGAAGGTGCCTCCCGCCCGGTCCAGGGCGCCGAGCAACCCGTCAAGCATCGCGATGGCGCGGATGTTGTTGACGCCGTTCTCGTGGTGCTCGAGGCCGTTGCCGACGTAGGCGGCGACCCGCGGCGCGGCGCTCTGCATGGCGCGGGCGATCGCCCGGACGGCAGCCGCCGGCACCCCCGTCTCCGCCTGCACTGCCTCTGCAGTGAACGCCTTCGCATAGTCGACCACCTTGGCGAAGCCGACCGTATGATGCTCAACGAAGTCCGCGTCGCAGGCGCCCGCCGTGACGAGCTGGTGGATCAACCCCCAGGCCAGGGCGCCGTCGGTCCCCGGTCGCACCGCGGCGTGGATGTCGGCGCGGCGGGCGATCGCCGAGAGCCGCGGGTCCACCACCACGAGAGTCGCGCCCTTGCGGCGCGCGGCGGTGATGTACTGGGTCATGTTGGGATGCGCGTAGGGCGGGTTCGCTCCCCAGAGGACGATGCAGCCGGCGTTCTCGAGGTCGGGGACGGGCCAGGCACCGGCGACCAGCTTGAAGCCGAAGTAGCGCGCCGCGTAGCACATCGAGTCGTTGGAGAGGTAGTTGGGGCTCCCGACGGCGTGAGCGAAGCGACGCGCGATGTTCTCTTGCTGGCCAAAGCCGATGGCCTCGCCCTTCCACACACCGATGCTGCGCGCGCCGCGCTCCTCCCTGATCGCGGCGAGACGCGCGGCGATCTCGTCCAGCGCCTGCTCGAGCGGGATCTGCTGCCAGCCTTCGTCGGTCCGCTTGAGCGGCGTGAGGATGCGGTCGGCGTGATAGACCATGTCCACGGCCGCACGGGCCTTCACGCACAACCGGCCCCGGTTCCAGAGATGCGCCTTGTTCCCGAGGATGTCGACGATGCGGCCGTCTTCAAGATGGACGTCGATGCCGCAGCGATCGTCGCACATCCGGCAGAGCGTCTGCTGGATCTCCGTCTCGGGCGGCATCTACTTCTCTCCCTTGTCCAGATGAAGGAGGCGCCTGAGGCTGGCGTCGAGCACCTCACGACGAAGGTCGACCGCCTCGTCGGCCTCGATGTAGCGCAAGGCTCCTGAGATGCAGGAGCGCACGCACATCGGGTCGCCTCCGCACAGGTCGCACTTGCCGCTCACGCCTTGCGTCCTGTCGAAGTGGACGTTTCCGAATGGGCAGGCGAGCAGGCACATCTTGCACCCGGCGCAGCGAGCCGCGTCGATCTGGACCGCCCCCGTCTCCGGATCGCGACTGATGGCGGCGGCCGGGCACACCTCAAGGCACCAGGCGTCGTCGCAGTGCATGCAGGTCAAGGGGACGCACGCACGCTCCTCCGCGTAGAAGTTCACGCGGATGTGAGAGGCCCGCCTGTCGAAGTCGCCGCTCTGACGGAACGCACAGGCGTACTCGCAGTTGCGGCACGCGACACACGAGTCGGGGTCTACGGCAACTATGCGCATGGCGTCTTCTCCTTGATCGCTCCCCTGCCCACGAGCCGCTGACCGAGGTCTCGTCCCTCAAGAAAGGTCGGCAGGTCAGGCAAGAGCCGTCTCTGACGCACAAATGGCCGGAGGCGGCCCAAGAGTGCCGCCCCTTCGGGGTCTCCCAACGAGATCGCGCCCACAGGCACTCCCGCCCGGGACACGAGCTTCAAATAGCGGATGCCCGCAAGGTCGCGCGACTCGAACACGTCGTCACCGTCGTCCTCGACGAACCGACCCAGCGAGGCCACGGTGAGCCCGAACATCTCGGTGACGTTCATGCTCAGGCTGCCGGCATAGGCCACGCCGGCCTCAGCGAGGTTGGCTCCGGCCACCCGGCCTTGTTCGACGGCCGTAGGCCACAACGCGTGGATCTCCCGCGGCCCGCCGGCGCTGGTGGGGCCTCGCGTCACGTCTCCGGCGGCAAAGACGCCGTCCACGCTGGTCTCCATGGTGTCGGCCACCGGGATGCCCGGCTTGCCCGGCTCAAGACACTCCGGCAGCAGCCCATCGTTGGGCCGCGCCCCAGTGGCCACGATGACGGCGTCGACCGCGAACGCGCCTGTGCCGTCGGTCGAGACGCGCACCTTGCCGTCGTGGTCTGTCTCCACGCCGTCGGTGCGCGTGCCCGTGCGCACGTCCACGCCGTACGCGAGGAGCTGCTCGTGGAGGATCCGCGCCGCCGCCGCGTCCAGCACGCGAGGCAGGATCTGATCAAGCAGCTCCACGACGATCACTTGGAGTCCGCGCTGCCTGGCGGCCCAGGCTGCCTGCAAGGCGACGAAGCCCGAGCCGAGCACCATCACCCGCGCGCCCTCCCGGAACAGCGAATCGAGCCGAGTGGCGTCGTCCAAGGTCCACAGCGTGTGGATACCCGGACCGTCAAGGCCCGGGATCGGCGGCCGCGCCGGACTCGATCCGGTGGCGAGCAGAAGCCGGTCGAAGCCGAGGCGGCGTCCGTCCGCGAGTTCGAGCTCGCACGTCGCGGGATCGACCCGCTCGACGCGAGCGCCAAACTCAGTCGCCACGCGCAAGCGCGCGTAGTCGCTCATCTGCCGGATGAACAGGCCCTCGTACGAGAGTCGTCTGCGCAGGTAGTACGGCAGCAGCACGCGGGAGTAGGCCGGGACCGGCTCAGCGGAGACGAGCGTGACCGACGCCGTCTGGTCACGCTCGCGGAAGCCCTCGAGCGCACTCAAAGCGGCTGCGCTGTTGCCGACGATGGTCACCTGCACAGGCCGGCCCTGGTCCCGTCGTCAGTCGGTCGCCGCTGCGAACGCCGCGACGAGCTCGTCCGCGGCCGCCGCGATCCGAGGCGGCAAGGGCGGCGCCTCGTGCTCGGCCAGCAGCCGCATCGCCTTGACGCGAGCCTTGGCCGCGAGGTCAAGGCCGCCGTCGGCCAGCCAGCTCTCGCGCCCCTGGCGGTTCAGGATGCCGGGCCGCCACTGGACCTCGCGCATGTGGCGGCGCGTGTGCTTGCTGCCCATGAAGTGGCCGCCCGGACCGGTCTGGGCGATCGTCTCGACGGCCAGGCTGTCGCGGTCCACGGGAACGCCTCCGAGAAGGCGCCTGTTCATGGCGATGGACTCGTCCACGATCACGATCTGCTCGAGAGAACACGTGAGCCCGAAGTCGAGATACCCGACGTCGTGCGCGAGATTGGAGCCGGCCTGCATGGCGAGGAACGTGATCTGCGTCGCCTCCATGCCGGCCTGCGCGTCCGGCAGATGGCTGTCGCTCGTGCCGGCGTTGCCCCAGTTGGGGATGTCCAGCCACTTGGCCATCTCGACGGCGCACATGTAGCCGGTGAGGTAGCCGAGGTCGTTGTAACTCGATTGCGCGGTCGCGATGTCGAGGACGGCGGAGCCGATACCGAACAGGAACGGCGCGCCGGGGCTGCGCAGCTGATGTACCACCATGCCGAACAGGCACTCGGCCACTCCCTGGGCCGTATGCCCGGCGACGGTGATCGGCGCCGTTGCTCCGGCGAGCGGCGCCGGCGAGTAGATCGACGGTACGCCGGCATCGGCGCACAGGAGGAGCTTGTCGATGCTGTCGCCGGGATGGACCAAGGGGCTGGTCGGCTCCATGTAGACGACGAAGTACGGCTTCTGACGAAGCTGCTCGGCCCCGCCGCGCAACTCGCGGGCGATGTCGATCATCACCGCGAGGTCGCGGGCGTTCTCGGCCGTCATGACCAGCGGCTTGGTGCTGTTCTCCATCATCGCCTGGAAACTCAGCAGGTACGCTTGATGGGGATCCCGGTCTGTCGGGTGGGCCGAGCTCATGACGAAGTCCAGATTCGGCAGCGCGTCGCAGAGGCGAGCGGCGCGACAGACGTCCTCGAGGACGCTCGGCCGGTGCTCGCCGGTGTCGAGATCGTACGTGGACATCAGGTCCGACCCGGTGCCGAAGTAGCTGTTGTACCCCCCGAGCTCCATGGCCGGCTCGCCCAGGCGGTCGTACACGTCGACCACCTTTGGCACGGAGAGGCGTGCCTGCTCGACGAGGTGCCGGGGCATCAGCACGCGCTCGTCGGCGGTCAGCGTGCAGCCGGCGTCCAGAAGCATGGCTCTCGCCTCGTCGTGCTGCACCAGCATCCCGACCTTGCCGAGGATCTCGAGCACGGCCACGTAGATGTCGCGCTTGGCCGCCTCACTGAGAAACTGGAGGCGGCCGACCTGCGACGCGTTGCGAAGTTCCTTCATGTCACGCACTCCCGTCTTGTCCATCACGGGTGTGGGTCTCGCGCGCCTGCCCGGTCACGAGGAAGCCTGCGGCTCGAGCGAGCGCAGGCGATCGAGAAAGAAGTCCATCTCCTCGCGCGTGCCTGTGCTGACCCGCGCCCACCCGGGACAGCCGAGCCCGTTGCCGTCGCGCACGATGACGCCCAGAGCCATGAGGGCTTCGCAGACCTTGTCCTGGGGCACGCTCAGGCCCTCGATGGAGACGAGGACGAAGTTCGTCTGGCTGGGGACCACGGCGCGACCCATGCTCGCGAGGGCGCTCTCGAGGTACTCGCGCATCTCGATGATCAGGCGCCGGCGCTCGAGTATCTGGTCCTGGTGCTTGAGCGCCTCAAGTGCGGCGACCTGCGCCAGCCGGTTGACGTTGAACGGCTGGCGCACCTTGTCGAGAGCATCCCTCACGACCTCCGGACAGAGGCCGTAGGCGACGCGCAGACCGGCCAGCCCGTAGGCCTTCGAGAACGTCCGGAACAGGCAGACGTTGGGCCTCTCGGCCTGGAGTCTCTGTGTATCCTCGCGATCGTCCGCGGAGACGAACTCGTTGTAGGCCTCGTCGATCACCACGAGAACGTCCGCCGGGATCTTGTCGACGAAGGCCGCGACCTCGGCCGCGGGCAGGTAGTTGCCGGTCGGGTTGTTGGGGTTGCACACGATGACCAGCTTCGTGCGCGGAGTGACCGCGGCGGCCATGGCCTCGAGGTCGTGGCCGAAGTCCGGGAGCAGAGGGATCATCACGGCTTTGGCGTCGCGTCGCAGGCAGATGTCCTCGTACAGCATGAACGACGGGTCTGCAAAGACGACTTCGTCGCCGTGGTCGAGCAGGGCGTCGCCGAGCAGCTCCAGCAGGTCGTCCATGCCATTGCCGACAGCGATCTCCTCGAGGCGCCGTCCGAAGAGCTCGGCCAGCGCCTGGCGAAGATCCAGGCAGTCGCCGTCCGGATACCGGTTCACCTCGTCGAACGCCGCCATCACGGCCGCCTTGACCTCGGCAAGAGGCGGCAGCGGGAACTCGTTGGACGCCAGCTTGACCACTTCGGTCAGCCCATACTGACGCATGACGTTCTCGATCGGGACGCCGGGCGTGTACGGCACGATGCCCTCGATAGCCGCAAGGAACCTCATCGCGCCTCCCGCTCTCCCGGACCGTTCCGCCTATGGACGACGATCTTGCCCGCAACGGCGTCGACGGCGATGCGGTCGCCATCCTCGATGTCGTCGTAGAAGGCGGGATCGACCTCGTCCACGAGCGGCACTTCCATCGCGATGATGGTCGACACGAGCACCGGCTCCGGCGTCTGGATGACGACGGCCGCCGGAGCCGTCTTCTTCATGATCAGCCGATACAGGCCGTCGGCCTGCACGACGGAGCTGCCCTTGCCCGTGGGCATGACCAAGACCTTGCCGGCGACGCTGCGGCCGTCCAGGCAGTGCCCACTCTCGATCACGCAGCCCGTGTCCGGCTCGCACAGCGCAAAACAGAGGGCGTCTGTCGACAGAAGCGCCTCGCCCTCCCCGATGCCCTCGGAGATGGGCCGGCATGCGTACTCGTGCTCGCTCATTTGACCACCTCTCCAGCAAGGGCTGCTTGGACGGCTTGCGCCAAGGGCCGCACGGCGTAGCGCTGCCCGTAGACTTGACAGTAGAAGGCGCATTTCTGGGACTCGGTGACGCCAGGCCGGCCGTAGTACGCGTCCCAGCAGCCCGGGATGTCCATGCAGGTATCGGCGACGACGTGTCCGCCTGCCCGCTGGATGACGCCGAGGAACCCCATGCGCTCGGCGAGCTCGAGCGTGAGAGAGCTGACGAGGATCCAGGTGTCGACGGCCAACTGCTTGCCATCCACGAGCGCAGCGACCTCCCCCACCTGGCGGATCGTGAGATGGGGACAGCCGAGCATGGCGTACTCGATGGGCCCCGACTCGCCGCTGAACTGCTCGCGCACGCGGTCGAGGTCGGCGTCGGTGATCGTCACGCGATGCTTGACGGCGTTGCCGCCGAAGGCCGCCTCGACCGTCGGCGCCTCCGGCGTGATCCCGGCGATGTGGTACATGGCGACGGCGCCGGAGGTGGCGAGCTCAGCGCCGAACTGAACAAAGCCTTCGGGAGTGGCACGTTTCTCGATGCCCGTGAACACCGGGACCTCAGCTCCCTTGTACTTCTGCGGATACGCATAGCCCAGAAGACTCCAGTCGAAGTCGTCCTCGATCTTGGCCTCGACTTCGACCAGCACTTCGCCCTTGCGGTTCTCGTCGAGCAGCAAGCCGTACTCGGGCACGCGCCCGGTCACGGCAGCGCAGAGCGCGCTGATCGACGACTCGCGGTTGCTGCGCGCCCCGAGCACGGAGTTGACGTAGGGAGTGGCGGAGGACTCCGAGAAGGCCACGACCTCGCCGAAGGCGGGCACGTTCTTCTCGAGCTCGGGCGTGCAGCTCAGCGTCAGCGTCGCACCGATGCGCCGGTAGGCGTCGTTGCTGGCCTGCACCCTGTCCCGACCCTCGTCCGTCAACGGGCCCAGATGTTCTTCAACGTACCCGGTGTCCATGCTTGGGTTCGTCGTCGGGGAGACGACGCAGCGCGCCCCGAGGTCGAGCAGCTTGGTGACGAAATAGAGATCGCCCTCTTGGGCGCTGGCCGCGACGTGCGTGCGGGTGATGGGCACCATACGCTTGGCGTAGAAGGCCTTGCCGGTACCTACCTGGACCTTCATCGCGAGCGCGACGCCTTCGCCATGCTTGCCCGCCAGCATGTCGAGTTCGAGGCTTGTCAACTCCATCAAGGCTCCCTTCTCACACCCGGTGACCGGGTCGACGGCTGGAGTGGTTCTCGGCGAACGCACGATACTCGGCGGCGCCTGGGGCGCCACGGAAGCAACCTCGCCAATCATGAACGGTCCCTGCAACGGGTCAAGCTGCCGGGGCCCGGGGTCTCGTATGCTGGATGGGAATGACCTGCACCGGGCGGGACGGGATCGGCTTCAGGCCGCCGGGAGCGGAATCCGGCCGATCGGAGAGTGACGTCCAGACGAGCTCGCCCGGAGCGCCGGATGCGGCGCGCCCACTGGACGCGCTGGTCGAGGAGGCGCGCAGGGAGCGCAGCGCCTGAGCGCGTGCCACGCGCAGACGAGCGCGACCAAGGCTCGCGGCGACGCCGCACGACCCTTCGTCCCAGGCTGCGCCCGTCGGCTCAGCTCAGGCAGTAGCGGTCGAGTTGACGACGCGTGAGCGCGTCAAGGTCGTCGGGCGGCTCGTGGGCCGAGAGCAGTTCGGCGACGCGCCGGGTGGTGGCGGAGGCGGCGTCCTCGCCGCCCGCCGCGGCCCAGCGCTCGAAGGGCTCGATAGCGCGGGGCCCCACGCGCTCGAAGTCCCGCGCGTGCCGCCGCGTGTGCGCCTGACCGAGATAGCCGCCCCCGGGTCCGACGGCGTCGATCGCTTCTTCGGCGCGCTCGTCGTCGCTCGCAGGCACGTCCTGCAGGGCGGCGCGCAGTCCCGCGACGGTGTCGGCGTCGAGCACGTACTTCTCGAGCGAGAGGGCGTTGAACGAGCTCAGCATGCCGACGGCCTGAAAGAGGAAGTGGCTCCCCGAGAACGCGGCTGCTGCGAGGCCCACCGCGGATTCCGACAGCGCCCGGGCGTCGACGACATGGGCGTCGGTGACGGCCCCGCCCGCGCGCACCGGCAAGCTGCAGTGACGGGCCAGTCCGGCGGTCGCACGCGCCAGCCGGGCGAACTCCGGCGTGCCAAAGAGCGCCGCCCCGGTGCGTAGCGAGGCCATCGCAGAGACGCCGCCGTACACGAAGGGGCTGCCCTCGCGGGCCGCTTGCGCAAGCACGAGCGCGGCGAGCACCTCCGCGTGCTGCACCGTGAGGACGCCGGCAAGCGTTGCCGGCCCGGTCGTGCCGCCCATGACGCAGGCGGTCACACACGCAGGCTGGCCCAGCCGAGCCCAGCGCACGAGGATGCGAGCGTTCTCCGCAGAGAGCTGCAGCGGGGACGTCGTGTTGAGGACGATCAGGGCGCGCGGCCGGTCGTGCCAGGCCGCGCCGAACAGGATCTCGTTGATCCGCTCGGCGGCGACGATATCCTCGTCGGCCGAGGCGACCCACTCGATGGCCTTGTCGCTCAGCGTCAGGCGTGCGTGGGTGCCGTGCCGCGTCCGCGCCTCCTCGGGGAGGTCGAGCGGCTCCATGCAGTCGCTGTTGAAGTCGATCGCCGGCAGGAGGTGGCCGAGCTTGGCCGTGGCGGCCAGATCGGCCAGAGTGCCCGGGCGCATCGTGCGTCCTTCGATCATGTAGGCGGCGCCTGAGCCCGAACCGACAACGCGGCCATCGGCGCCACCGAGCGGCAGATCCAGCTCGGGCCGGCGGCCGGCGAGCACGAACGAACGGACCACGGTGGACAGCGCCGCCTGCACCGCGCCGGCATCCAGATACACGCGGCGGCCGTCGCAGCGCGCTCCGCGCGAGCGGAGCAGGGCGACGGCCTCGTCGTCGTGGATGAGCACGCCGGTCCGCTCGAGCACCCGCAGCGCGCTCTCGTGGACGGCGGCGATCGAGGCCACCTCGGGAAGCTCCGCGCCGCCTGCGCCCATCCTCAGCCGCCCGGTGTGAACCCGGCCACCAGTGCATCGATGCGCACCGTCAGCTCCGCGGGTAGCGGCGCCGGCGCGTGGGTCTCGAGCAGCTGGAGCGCTTTGCGGCGGGCTTTCTCGGTGAGGTCGAGCGCGCCCTCTTCCCGCCAGCGCGCGTGGCCCTGGCGGTTGATGATCGTCGGACGCCACTGGGCTGTACGCACGTGCCTGGCAGTGTGGCGGGCCGCGAGGAAGTCGCCGCCGGGGCCGACCTGGCGGATGGTGTCCACGGCCAGGGTCTCGGCGTTCACTTCCACGCCGGCGAAGAGACGGCGATTGAGGGAGAGGTACTCGTCGACCATGACGATCAGCTCGAGCGACGCCGTGAGGCCGAAGTCGAGGTAGCCGACGTCGTGGTTGAGGTTGGACCCGGTAGCGAGACTCAGGAAGGTGAGCTCGGCCGCCTCCATGCCCGCCTGGGCGTCGATCACCTGGGCGTCGGTCGTGCCGGCGTATCCCCAGTTGGGCAGGTCGAGCCAGCGCGCCATCTCGACGGCGCAGACGTAGCCCATGAGGTACTCCGGCGCGTTGTACGCGGACTGCATCGTGCCCATGTCCAGCACCGCCGGGCCGATGCCGAAGACGAACGGCGCGCCGGGCCGGCGCAGCTGGTGGATGACGAGCCCGAGCAGCGACTCGGCCGTACCTTGGGCGATGTGCCCGGCCACCGTGATCGGCGCCGTGCCGCCGGCGAGCGGGGAGGTGGAGTAGACGCAAGGGACGCCGTGGTCGGCGCACAGGAGCAGCTTGTCGACGGCCTCCACGGGGTGACGCAGCGGGCTGGTCGGCTCGCCGTAGAGGACGAAGTACGGCTTGGCGGCGAGCTCGTCCGCGCCGCCGCGGACCGCGGCGGCGATCTCGATCATCACGGCGAGGTCGCCGGCGTTCTCGGCGACGACGACCAGTGGCTTCGTCGTGTTGGCGACCATCGCGCGAAAGCTCTCGAGCAAGGCGCGGTGCGGGTCGCCTTCGCCGGGGTGCGCGTAGGCCATGACGAAGTCGATGTTCGGCAGGGCGTCGCAGAGGCGCGCCGCCTGGACGCCGTCGGCGAGGACGGTCGGCCGGTGCTCGCCGGTCTCGAGGTCATAGACGGCGGTCACGGCCGAGCCGTTGCCGAAGTAGCTGTTGTAGCCGCCTAGGCTCATCGCCGGCTTGCCGGTGCGGTCGAAGACCTCGATCACGTGCGGTGCGCTCTCTCGCACCTGCTGCACGATGGCGCGCGGCACCTTGACGAGGTCGGGCTCGGTGACCTCGCAGCCGGCGGCGCGCAGCAACTCGAGAGCCTCGGGGTGATGGACGCGCATGCCGATGGTGGAGACGATCTCGAGAGCCGCCTCGTAGATGGCGAGCTTGTCGTCGTCGGTGAGATAGGCCAGGCGGCCGGCGCGAGGCCGATCGCTTGGATCCGTGATAGGCACGGCTGTCCTCCCGTAGCAGTGGTATGCAGCATGTGCTCTCCACCCTGACGCGCCGTCGCGCGCACTTCAAGTGCGCGCCCGGCGCGTCCAGAGTACTGAACTCGTTTTCGTTGTGGTGCGCGCAGGCGGCCGCTATGCTGGATTTGGATGGAGGTATGTGCAGTGCCGGGCGACCCGAAACAGGACGAGCAGGGAACGACTTGGGGCGCCGCCCACGTGCTCGACGTCCTCGAGTTCCTCGGGCGCCGCACGAGTCCGGCGCCGGCCAGCATCGTCGCATCCTCCTGCGACATCCCCCGCTCCAGTACCTACGCGCTGCTCAACCTGCTGAAAGCGCGACGGTTCGTCACGTACCGCGCGGAAGAGCGCGCCTGGTCGCTCGGCTCGGCGGCATTCGAGCTGAGCGCAGACGCCCCGCTCTTCGCTCACGGACTGGCAGTGCTGCGCGCGTTCGCGACGTCCTCTCGCGGCCTCACCGTCTCGCAGATCGCGAGTGGCGCCGGCATGTCCCGGGTCACCGTGACGCGCATCCTTCCGCATCTCGTCGAGAGCGACCTGCTGCGGGCCGAGCCCGACGGGACCTACTCGTTGGGCTTGGAGCTCGTGAGCCTGGCTTCGCGGGTGGGCTGGGTAGACCGGCTGCGGATCGCCGCCCGCCCGCACCTCGTGCGCCTGCGCGACGCGACCAGCGAGACCGCGAACCTGATCATCCTCGACGGCGATCACGCGATCTACGTCGATCAGGTCGAGAGCCCATACGCGCTGCGACACAGCGGCTGGGTGGGTCGCCGCGTGCCGCTGGCGGGGACGGCGACCGGCACGGCGTTCGGGGATCGCACGACATCACATGTCGCCAAAGACGCGGTCGAGACAGGAGTCACAGCCATCGTCTGCGCCATCGACCTGCCCGGCGACGAGGCTGCCGTCGGGGTCACGGCGCCGAACTGGAGGATCGAGGAATTCGGCGTGATGCGCGCGCAGCGTATGGTCGAGGCGGTCGCCCGCGAGATCGCGCAGCGTCTGCACGGGTAGCGAGAGGGGGGCGCATTTGCGTCCGTAATGCGAGACTCCCGCCTGGCGCCCTTGCATAGACGGGGACCACGCCTAGTGTCCCGAATGAGAATATGTCGGCGCCGGGCGCGACCCTTTTCGAGCCACCGGGCGCGTTGCCCTGAAGCCCCGTGAGAAGGAGACACTGTGACCATCATCCTGGACGGCGCGTCCCTGACGGCCGAGAGGCTCGTGCGCATCGCGCGCGGCGGCGAGAAGGTGGAGCTGGACCCGGCGGCCGTGGAGCGCATCCGGGTCTGCAGGGTCATGCTCGAGGACAAGATCAAGAACCGCGAGATCATGTACGGCACCAACACCGGCATCGGCGAGTTCAGCGAGATCGTGCTCGACGACGACCAGGTGCAGCAGTTCCAGCGCTTCCTCGTCTACAACCACGCCGCCGGCATCGGCGCGCCCGCCCCGATAGAGGTCGTGCGCGGCGCCATGGCGGCCCGCGCCAACGTCCACGCCCACGGCAACTCGGGCAACCGCCCCGAGATCACGCAGACTTTGGTCGCGCTGCTCAACGAAGGCGTGACCCCGCTGATGAGCTCCAAGGGCTCGGTGGGCGCCTGCGGCGACCTCGCCCCGATGGCCCAGATGGCGCTGTCGATGATGGGCGAGGGCGAGTCCTTCTACCGGGGCGAGCGCATGCCCACCCGCGAGGCGATGGAGCGCGCCGGCATCCCGATCCCGGGGCTGGAGGCGCGCGACGGCTTGGCGACGATCAACGGCTCCAACGTCCTCACGGCGATGAGCGCGCTGCTCTGCTGGGACGCGGACCGCTGGCTGCGCCAGGCCGAGATCGCGGCTTCCATGAGCCTCGAGGCACTGCTCGCCAACCTCAAGCCGTACAACAGCAAGCTGCACGAGCTGCGCGGCTTCGCAGGCGCGGTGCGCAGCGCCGCGGCCATCCGCGCCTGCATCGCGGAGAGCGACCTCGCCACCGGCAAGATCAAGACCAAGGTGCAGGACGCCTACTCGATGCGCTCCACGCCGCAGGTGATCGGGGCCGCGCACGACGCCCTCAAGTGGGCCAGAAGCCAGGTGGAGATCGAGCTCAACGGCGTCGGCGACAACCCGATCTTCGTGCCCGAGGACAAGCTGACGCTGACCGGCGCCAACTTCCAGGGCACGCCGGTCAGTCTCCCGATGGAGATGGTCGGCCAAGCCATCACCATGGTCTGCGTGCTCAGCGAGCGCCGGCTCAACCGCATGGAGAACACCGCGACGAGCCAGGGCCTGCCCGACTTCCTCACGCCGAACCCGGGCTTCTACAGCGGCCTCATGCTCAGCCAGTACACTGCCGACATGCTCATCACCGAGCAGCGCATCCTCGCGGCGCCGGCGAGCACGATGAGCATCCCGGCGGCGGCCGATCAGGAGGACTTCGTCTCCATGGGCATGAACACTGCCCTCAAGAACCGGCAGATCCTCGAGAACGCCTGCGGCGTGCTCGGCATCGAGTTCATGGCCGCGGCGCAGGCGCTCGACTTCCGCGACTTCACGCCCGGCAAGGGTGTGCGCGCCGCCAAGGCGGTCATCCGCAAGCACGTCGAGCACCTCGACGTCGACCGGCCGCTCTACCCGGACCACAACGCCATGGCCGCGCTCGTCGAGTCGGGCGAGATCCTGGAGGCGGTCGAGGCCGCCGTCGGGCCGCTGGGCTGACGCCTCCCGCGCGGGAGGACCGCAGCGCGGTCGGATAGACTCGCTCCGGCAGACACGAGAGGCGGGCGGACATGCAGACGGTGTACGCGCAGCTGGAAGAAGCCGGCATCACAGTCGGCGCGATCCACAGGAACCTCCCGGCGCCGGAGCTCACGGCGCGCTCCCTGGCGCGCAAGGAGGGCATCCTCGCGGCCAACGGCGCGCTGGTGGTCACCACCGGAGCACGCACCGGCCGCTCGCCCGCCGACCGCTACATCGTCGACGACGAGGGCGCGGCCGGCGTCGCCTGGGGCGGGCCCAACCAGCGCTGCAGCCCGGCCGAGTTCGAGCGGCAGCTCGAACGCGCGAGCCAGTACCTCCGCGCGCGCGAGGTCTACGTCTTCGACGGCTTCATCGGCGCGGAGCCGGTCTACCGGCTGCCGATCCGCGTGGTCGCCGACGCCACCTGGCACGCGCTCTTTGCGCACACCCTGTTCGTCGGGCCGCAGCCGATCGAGCTCGAGGGCTTCGCGCCGGGCTTCACCGTGATCGACTGCGGCGCGCTGCCGGCCGACGATAGCGACGCGCCCGCGCGCGACGGCGCGGCCGGCGACGCCGACGGGACCGGCGGCGCTGCCGGCTCCGGCGTCTTCGTCGGCATCTCGTTCAGCCGCCGGCTCGTCCTGATCGTGGGCACGATGTACGCCGGCGAGATCAAGAAGGCGCTCTTCAGCGTCATGAACTACCTGCTGCCGCAGCGCGACGTGCTGCCCATGCACTGCTCGGCCACGGCCGGGCGCCAAGGCGACGTCGCCTTGTACTTCGGCCTCTCGGGGACGGGCAAGACGACCTTGTCGGCCGACCCGTCCCGCCACCTCATCGGCGACGACGAGACCGGCTGGAGCGACCACGGCGTATTCAACTTCGAAGGCGGCTGTTACGCCAAGGTGATCCGCCTCTCCGCCCGCGCCGAGCCGCAGATCTTCCAAGCCATCCGCTTCGGATCCGTCCTCGAGAACGTGGTCGTCGACCCGCTCACGCGCGCCATCCACTGGGACGACGACTCGATCACCGAGAACACGAGGGCCACCTATCCCGTCGACCACATCCCCGGAGCGATCGTCAACGGGGTTGCCGGCATGCCGCGCAACGTGTTCTTCCTCGCCTGCGACTCCTGCGGCGTGCTGCCGCCGCTCGCCAAGCTCACGCCGCAGATGGCCGGCTACCACTTCCTCTCCGGCTTCACGGCCCGGCTCGCCGGCACCGAGGACGGGGTGGACGACCCCGAGCCCACGTTCTCGCCGTGCTTCGGGGCGCCGTTCATGCCGCGCGACCCAGTGCTGTACGCGACGATGCTGGAGGAGCGCCTGCGCACGGCGCCCACCCAGTGCTGGCTGGTCAACACCGGCTGGAGCGGCGGACCCTACGGCGTCGGCAAACGCATGCGCATCTCCGTGACGCGCAACCTGCTCAAGGCCGCCCTGACCGGCGACCTCGACCATGTGGACTTCGCGCCGCACCCCGTGTTCCGCGTGCTCGTGCCCGCGCACTGCCCGGGCGTGCCGGTGAAGCTGCTGGACGCGCGCGCGACGTGGGCGGACCCGGCGGCCTACGACGAAAGCGCCTCTCTCCTGGCGCGGCACTTCGTCGAGAACTTCGCGCGCTTCGCCGGCCGCGTGCCGCAAGGGCTGGCCGCGGCCGGCCCGATCGCCGGCTGAGCGGCCCAGTCGACCCCGGCGATCTGCGCGGTTCGCTCGCGGCAGCTCCCGCTTCCCGACTCGTCTGGGTATCCTTTCTTGGACGCCTATTCTATAGCGTGCCGAGGTACCGACGCCGATGCTGTTGGTGTAGTCGACGGCAGGAGGGGCGCAGGTGGACCGGCAGACGACAGGGCGCAGAGGCGACAGCGGGCTAAGCGTCCTCGAGGCACTCATCGTCCTTGCCATCGTCGGCCTTGTCGCCGCCATCGGTATCCCCGCCTATGCCTCCCGGGCGCAGAAGTCGGTCCTGCAGCAGAACGCGCAGGGCCTCGTCGTGCAGGTGAAGAGCTACCTGGCACTCGACCTCAGCCCTGCCTACGCCGCCGATGGCGAGCAGACGGCCGGCGGCGAAGGCGTGGTCTCCACGGTGCTCAGCGGCGCTTTGCGCAGCGGTACCGCGGGGCGCTTCACGAACCCCTTGAGTGGCAGCCGCGTCATCGTCTGCGAGAGCGCCCCGCCGGCCTCCCCGAGTCGCACTCGCCCCGCCGTGTGGATCACCGACGACGCGCACTACGCCCATGCCGGGTTCCGGACTACGGCTATGACCAGGTCCCAGCTCGCGGGCACGCTCGTGGTCGTCTTCGTCTCCGAGGAGGGCGCGAACACCGTCCAGGTCTTCTACGTCGACGCCCATGGTGGCCGCTCGCCGGCTGAGGAGGCGCTGGAGCTCTGAGGCCGGCCGCAGCGGAAGCGCAGTTGCTCCTGCTGCCGCCATCCAGGCGTCGCCGAGGCCCGTGCACCACGCTTGCTGACGATGAGCGAACGGGGGGCGGGGTGATCGGAGTCCGTTCGGAGTCCGTCTCTGGCGCCGCCGTGCGTGCATCTGCCGGGGCCGCCTTCCCATCGAGCTGCTGAGCGCCGCCTCGCTTCCCCACCCGCCACGCTCTCCCACGCCCAATCAAATAGCCCCAGCTGCAGGCCCCGCAGCGGAGACAGTCCCCTCTCACGCGGCCATGATCGCCGATGCGCTCTTGACCACTGTCACGTGACGCGTTACACTCCACTCATGATCAAGACGTTCGCCGACAAGCGCACGCAGGATCTGTACCTCACGGGCAAGGCGAGGCGCTTCCCGCCGGATGTCGCCCGGCGCGCCGCCCGCAAGCTCGAATACGTCGACCTGGCGACGACGCTCGACGACCTCCAGGTCCCGCCTGGCAACCGGCTGCACGCCCTCGAGCGCGAGCGCAAAGGCCAGCACGCGATCTCGATCAACGATCAGTGGCGCATCTGCTTCCGCTTCGTGGACGGCGATGCCTACGACGTCGCGGTCGCCGACTACCACTGAATGCGAGGTGAGAACATGACCATCGACAACACCGGCGCCATGAGTCGCCGGCCGACACACCCCGGCGAGATGCTGCGCGAGGACTTCTTGCCCGACTACGGGCTCACGGTCGCGAGGTTGGCCGAGTCCCTGGGCGTCTCCCGCCAGACGGTCAACGAGCTCCTGCGCGAGCGCCGGGCGCTGAGCCCGGAGATGGCGCTGCGGCTCTCCCGCCTGTTCGGCAACACGCCAGAGTTCTGGCTGAACGCGCAGCGGGCGGTCGACCTCTGGGATGCGACCCAGGCGATCAAGTCGGACGTCGACCGCATCAAGCCGCTGAGCGCCGCCTAGCAAAGAGCGCCGGGAGGGTCTATTCAGACTTCGGCTTGAAGTCTTGATAGCGCCCGCGGGTATCCAGCTCGCCTGAATACGAAGGCACGTCGCGAACGCCGACAGGCGGCACGGTGCTGATGAGGAGAAGTGGCGGGAGCGACGGGGCTCGAACCCGCGACCTCCGGCGTGACAGGCCGGCGCTCTAAACCAACTGAGCTACGCCCCCGCGTGGGGCACTGCGGTGCGGCCGGGGGTCGAGAAAGGCCGCTGTGCAGCGAATCGGGAGTGTAGCACACGCCGGAGAGGGCGGCAAAACCGCCGGCGGAGGGTCGGAACGCGCGCCGGCCGTGCACCCGACACGGCGCCGGCGACCGGCCGCGCGACGACCTACTCGACGCGGCGCAGCGCCGGGTCGCGCGCGTATTCGACGAGCGCCTGTCCGAACCACGGCCGGCCCGGCCGGCCGTGGATGCCGGGGCGAAACGGGGCCGCGAGCGCGTCCTCGTACGCTTCCAGGATCTGGTCGGTGACGCGGCGCCAGGAAAGCCGCTCGGCGACGAAGAGGCCGGCGGCGGCAAGCCGCCGCCGCTCGTCCGCGTCGCCGAGGATGTCGTGCAGCGCGTCGGCGAGCAGGGCCGGCTCGTGGGGAGGCACCAGCCGGCCGGCCTCCCCGTCGCCGAGCACGGCGCGGTAGCCGGGCAGGTCGGAGGCGACCACTGGCACGCCGGCCGCCATCGCCTCCGCAAGCACGATGCCGAAGCTCTCGGCAGCGAGCGACGGCGCGCAGACGACCTCCGCCTCCCCGAGCAGCCGCACCTTGTCCTCGTCGGTCACCCAGCCCAGCGGCTCCACGCCGCGGAGATCCGGGCCGGCGCCGGCGCCGAAGGGCTCGCGCGTCGACTCGTAGATGTCGCGGCGAGTGGCGCCGGCGATGACGAGCGTCGCCTCGGGCAGCCGGCGCCTGAGCAGCGCGAACGCCTTGAGCATCACGCCGAGCCCCTTGCGCTTCTCGGCGCGCCCGATGAACAGGATGCGGCCCTTGACCTTGGCGGCGCCGATCGCGGATGCGTACTGCTCCACCGTCACCCCGTTGGGGATGATGCGGTACTCGCCGGGGAAGCGGCCGGCCGGGAAGGCGAGCGCGGCCGGCGACACGGCGATGCGCACGTCCAGCCGCTTCTGCACGAGGTCCCCGAGCCACATCCAGCGGTCGTAGGCGGACGAGTCCTCGATCGCCGCGTGGAAGGTGCCGACCACGGGTGAGGTCGCGAGGAGCACCGCCGACAGCGCGACAGAGGGGGTGGCCGGTTCGTGCACGTGCAGCAGGTCGAAGCGGCCGTGGCGGATGGCGCGGTCCATGCGCATCGCGATCTTGGGGTTGGGGCTGAGGTAGGCGCGCGACCCGTTGGACGGGATGGAGATCGCCGTCCCCATCGGGATGAATCGCTTGGCGGCTTTGTGGCGGCGGCTGTCCACCGCGCGTCGCGTGAGCGCAAAAGCGCCGACGGGAGCGATGATCCAGGGCTCGTGGCCGCGCTCCTCCAGTTCCTCGGCGAGGTGCTCGATGTGGTGGTTCACGCCGCCGGGGACGGTCCACGAGTACGGCGACACCAGCGCTACGCGCATGGCTGCCTCACTCCTTCGTGTCGCGGTCCAGCCAGAAGCGGTACCACCAGGCCTTGGGCGAATCGGGGAGGCCGGCGCCGGGCGTGCCGCGCAGGCGCGCGCCGAAGATCACGGCGATCAGCGCCAGCGGCCCAAGGGCGCGGGACGGCTGGTCCCGGTGCAGCGCGAGGCTGGTGAGGGGGAGGGCGAACGCGGTGAGGCTGACGCCCTCCGCGTGGCGGTGCAGCGCGGTGCCCCCGACGACTGGCACGAGGTCGATGGTCATCATCTTCGCATCCATGGCGAAGGCGGCGCCCAGACCACAGGCGGCGCCGCGGCCCTTGACCATGGCGATATGACCGAGCATCGTGGCGATCCCGACAGCGGCGACCGTCCCCTCGCCGGCGCCGGCCAGGCGGGCGGCCGCAGCCGGGACGTAGGCCTTGCCGGCGTCCAGGGCCAGGGTGAGAGCGCCCGGCTTCCAGCCCAGGCTGCGCGCGACGTTGGACGATCCGGGCTTGCCGTCTCCCAGGTCCTCGAGAGCCTCGCCCGAGACGGCCCTGGCGACGATACGGCCGTTGGGGATGCCGCCCATGGCAAAGCCGGCGCCGATCCAGAGGAGCGTCTTGGCGGCGCCCCACGGCCGGCGGCCTTGCGCCTTGCGGCCCGGAGCCCGTCGGCTCGAAGCGCAGCAGCTCGCGGCCCGGCGGCTCATCGCCCGGCCGCCGTGCGCAGCAGCGCGCGGTAGCGCTTGCCGACGGTCTCGGGCGTGTGGCGCGAGAGCGCCAGCTCGCGGCCTCGCGCGCCCATGGCGCGGCGCTCCTTCTCCGACCGGCGCAGGACGTAGGCCAGCGCGGCGGCGACCTGCCCCACGGAGCGGCCGTCCACGACCATGCCGGTATCGCCTTCGATGACCGCTTCGGGTGCGCCGCCGGAGCGGCCGGCGATCACCGGCAACCCGCACAGCGCGGCCTCGGCGAACACGATGCCGAAACCCTCCACCTCCATGCCGGCCCAGCGCGAGCGGCAAGGCGATGCGAAGAGGTCCGCCGCCTGCAGCCACTCCTGCACGGCGGAGTCGACGAGCGCGCCGGTGAGGTGCACGCGCGCGCCCACGCCGCGCTTCTGGGCGCGGTCGTACAGGCGCGTCTGCATGCGCCCCTCGCCGATGAGCGCCAGGTGCAGGCGCGGGAACTCTGGAGTGAGCCGCGCAAGCGCCTCGATCAGGACGTCCTGGCCCTTGCGCGGCACGAGGCGGCCGAGGCAGACGATGAGCTCACCGTCGATGCCGAGACTTTGTTTGAGGGCCGCGGCGTCGCCCGCCGGCGCAGGCACGAACTCCTCCACCGTGATCGGCGGCCGCAGCACCTCTGCCGGCACGGTCCACTTGACCTGCAGCGAGGCGGCGCGCGCCGTGTACTCGCTCACCGTCAGCAGCATCGCGGCGTTGCCGAGCACGTGGCGCAGCATGTTGTTGACGCCGGGGATGGCCCCCGGCAGCGTGACCTCGGCGCCGCCGAGGAAGACGACGTAGGGCAGGCCGATGCGCTCCTTGACCTGCGGCCCGAGCAGGCCGGCGGGCAACGGATGGCCGAGCTGGATCAGCTCGGCCCCGACGCTCTGCGCGAGGTCCACGACCTGGCGAAGCATCGCCGGCGTGGGCCACAGCACGGAGGTCGAGGCACGCACCACGTTGTAGTCGTGCGTGGCGTCGAAGGCCTCGGCGTCCACGTGCGCCGGCGCGAGGACCGTGACTTCCGCGGGGTCGAGGGTGCGGATGACGCCCCAGTAGAACGACTGGGCCCCTCCGATGCGTGGCGGGAAGTCGTTGGTCACGAACAACGTCCGCAACGCGTCCCCGCTGGGTGCGCTCCCCGTCAGGTCGCCCTCCAAAGTCGGCCCAAATGACTTGCCCCGCCGGGAGCGAGGCGTCCCGCGCTACCGAGGCGCGAGATGCGTCACTTTACCATGGGCGCGGCCGGCGGGCCTTGGGCGGCCGGCAGCGTCACGGTCGCGGCGAGGCCTCCGGCGGCCGGACCGATGTCGAAGCGGCCGCCGTTGCGCTCCGCCAGGCGGCGACAGGTCCACAGCCCGATCCCGAGGCCGGGCGTGCGCGCCTCGAGCGGAGAGGCGCCGCGAAAGCCGAACTCGCCGGCGCGCCCCAGTTCGTCGGCGGGCATCCCCGGGCCGTCGTCGGACACTGTCAGCGTCACGGTCCCGCCCGGGCCGGTGCCGAGCATGATCTCGACGCTCCCGCCGGCGCGGCCGTGCACGGCCGCGTTGCGGAGCAGCGCGCCCACGATGAGCCGCACGTCCTCACGGTCGGCCAGGGCCGGCGGCGCATCGCCGTGCACGCGGATCTCCTGGTCGCCGGAGCCGTCGCGGAGGGCGAGGGCGATCGCCTCCTCCGCGGCCTGGTGGAGCGACACGGCGCTGGGCTCCGCCGGCGCCACGCTGCAGTCCATCCACCCGCTCTCCATCGCGCTCACCAGCAAGTGCTCGAGGCGCTCGACGTTGCGCTCCATGGTCTCGAGGTACTCGCGTTGCTTGGGCGTGAGCTCACCCGCGGTCTCGCCGAGCAGCAGCGAGAGCAGCGGGTACATGACGGCGAGCGGAGAGCGCAGGTCGTGCCGCACGTGCGACTGGCGTTCGCGTGCGGCGCTTCGTGCGGCGTCGTTGGCGGCGCTGCTCGCGACGCTTCGCGCGGCGTCGCTCGCGGCGCTGCTCGCGGCGCTGCTCGCGGCGTCAAGAGCGCCGTCGCGGGCGCTGGGGTCTGCCTCGGTCATGTGCGCACTCTACAGGTTCGTGCGCGCGAAGATGAGCGACTCGTTCCCGTTCGCATCGTAGAGCGTGAGGGCGTCGCCGGCGCG
>CAIWHY010000084.1 GCA_903912585.1 uncultured Thermoleophilia bacterium
GCCGTCCTGCTGCTGACGCGCGGCCGCTCCTATACCTACGCCGACGCGCTGCGGCGAGCCGCCGCGGTCGCGGCCGCGCTGCGGGCGGCCGGCATCCGCCGCGGCGGCCGCGTCGCCCTGTACCTCGAGGAGTACGACCAGTTCTTCATCGGCATGCTGGGCGCGTGGCTCGCCGGCTGCGTCGTGGTGCCGCTCAACACGAGCCTGCCGCAGGCCGACGCCGAATGGCTCATCGCCAAGTCGGCGCCCGACGCCCTGGTGCTGCCGGCCGACGGCGCCTGTCCCTGCGCAGGGCTGCAGCGCCTCGTCCTCAGCGTGGACGACGACGGGCTGGTGAACGGCCTGCTGGCGGAGGGCGGCGCGCATGCCGAGGACGTTGCGGCTGTCGAGAGCGGCGCGTCCGCCGAGGATGACGCCGGCGACGAGCACGCCGATGACGCCGGGGGCGCGCCGGCGGCCGGCCTGCCGGACGCCGCCGGCGCGGAGGCTATCCTCGCAGCGCTCGGGCCGGTCACCGCCGACGAGCTCGCGATGATCATGTTCACGTCCGGCACGACCGGCCTGCCAAAGGGCGTCTGCCAGACGCTGCGCGCGATCTCGTCCAACGCCGGCAACGTCGCGCAGACGCTCGGCCTGGGCGACGACGACCGCATCTTCATCAACACGCCGCCGTACTTCACGAGCGGCATCTGTCACTTCCTGTCGCTCCTCGCGAACGGCGGCGGCGTGGCCGGCCAGCTCGGCTTCTTCTTCGGAGCCGGCCTGCTCGATGAGATGGAGGCGCAGGGCTGCAGCGGCTTCGGCGGCGCGCCGGCGCACCTCGTGCGCGTCGTCGAGCCGCTGGACGAGCCGCGCGCGCACGACTTCCGCTTCTGGGTGAGCAGCGGCGACCACCTGCCGCTGCCGGTGATCGAGAAGCTGCGCCGCGTGCTGCCGGGCGTGAGCCTCTTCAACATGTACGGGCTCACCGAGGTCAGCGGCCGGCTCTGCATCCTGCCGCCGGCCGAGCTCGACCAGCGCGTGGGCTCCGTGGGCCGCCCGATCGGCGACATGCGCGTCGTGGCGCGGCGCGGGGATGGCGTCGAGGCGGACGCGGGGGAGACCGGCGAGCTCTACGTGACCGGCTCGCTGCTCATGCAGGGCTACCTCGACGAGCCGGACATCACCGCGAAGACGCTCACGGAGCACGGCCTGAGGACCGGCGACTTCGGGCGCGTCGACGAGAGCGGCGCCGTGTGGATCGCCGGGCGCAAGGACGACATCATCAAGCGCGGCGGCGAGAAGGTGAGCATCGTCCACGTGCAGCAGGCGCTGCAGGCGCTCGGCCGCTTTGCCGACGTCGCCGTGCTGGCGGCGCCGGACGACATCCTCGGTCACGTCCCCGTCGCTTTCGTCGTGCCGCTCGAGAAGGACGGCTTCAGGCCCTCGCGGCTGCTGCGCGAGCTGCGCGGCGTGCTGCCGTCCAGCTCGCTGCCGAGCCGCGTGATCGCCGTGAACGCCGTCCCGCGCACCGGTTCGGGCAAGGCCATCCGCGCGGAGCTCCAGGCGCTCCTCGACGAGGAACTCGCTTGACCCCGCCGCGGGACTCGCGCGATCGCCGGGGAGCTCGCGTGAGCAGCTTCGGCCGTGGCTTCCGCAACCTCAATCCCCTGGTGCTCGTCGCTGCCGTCGGCCTCACGCTGCTCGCGCTGCTCGGCTTCGAGCAGCTCTTCGTGACCGGCGCCTGGACGGCCGTGCCCCTCAAGTACTGCCTGGAGAACAAGCTCGACTCGTTCACCTACGTGTCGTGGACGGTCGGCGCCAACAAGCAGCACCCGCCCACCGTCCCCGCGATCTACCTCACCGGCGGCTCCGCCTCGCGCGAGGCGATCGTGAGCGGGCCGAGCCTCGCCGCACAGGTGCGGCGCTTTGGTGGCCCTCGCGTCGCCGCCTGGGACCTAGGCTGCATCAACCAGAACTTCGGCGAGACCATGGCGGTGGCCGACAACGTGCCCACCGCCAAGCCGGCGTGGGTGCTGATCGGGATCAACCCCGGACGTTTCACCGAGCCGCCGGCCGCCAACGAGCAGCAGATCGTGGGACGCGACTTCCTGCTCAAGAGCGCGCATCTGCAGCAGTACGTCTCCAGCACATACGGAGCCTACAGGTACA
>CAIWHY010000085.1 GCA_903912585.1 uncultured Thermoleophilia bacterium
ACGCTCGGCCACGACCAGTCGATGCCCTTCCTGGGACGCGAGTTCCAGCAGCAGGCCGACTACTCGGACGAGGTCGCGCGCCAGATCGACGACGAGATCCGCCGCATCATCGAGGACGCGCACCAGCGCGCCGTCGACATGCTCACCGACAAGCGCGAGCTCCTCGACACCATCAGCAAGATCCTCATGGAGCGCGAGACCATCGACGCGGCCGAGTTCCTGGCGCTGGTCGACGGGGTCCCGTCGGACGAAGTCTTCCGCGAGCGCGACGAGAAGGCCGCTCGCGGGCGCGAGAAGGCCGCGAAAGACCGCGAGAAGAAGGAACGGCCGGCACAGCCGCCCGTGCCCAAGCCCGCGCACGTCAATCCGGTCAATCCCGAGACGACCTGACGCCGGCGGCTGTCGCCCTCGTGGATCAGGACAAGATCGAAACGGGCGTGCGCCTGATCCTCGAGGGGATCGGCGAGGATGCGCAGCGCCCCGGCCTCCTCGAGACGCCGCGCCGCGTGGCGGAGATGTACGAGGACATCTTCTCGGGTATCAACGCGCCGGACCCCGCCGAGTTGCTGGTGGCCATGGACGGCGACCATCACCGCGAGATGGTGATCATCCGCGACATCGACTTCTACTCAGTCTGCGAGCATCATCTGCTCCCGTTCGCCGGCATGGCGCACGTCGCGTACATCCCCAGCAAGGACGGGCGCATCACGGGACTCTCCAAGCTCGCCCGCCTGGTGCGCCAGGTCGCGGCGCGGCCGCAGCTCCAGGAACGCATCACCACGGAGGTCGCGGACGCCATCGTGCGCGCCCTCGACCCGGCCGGGGCGCTGGTGCTCATCCGCGCCGAGCATCTCTGCATGTCGATGCGCGGCGTGCGCACCCCGGGCACGCAGACCGTCACCAGCGCGGTGCGCGGCATCATGGAGTCGCACGACGCCACCCGCGCCGAGGCCTTCGCGCTCATCAACGCCCCGCGCTGACGCCTCCGCCGTGACGGTCGCGCCCACCTGCTCCCTGGACATCGCCTTCCCGAGCATCATGGGCGTGGTCAACGTGACCCCCGACTCGTTCTCCGACGGGGGTCGCTTCCTGGCCGCCGCCGACGCGCTCGCCCAGGGCCTCGCGCTGGTGCGCGAGGGTGCGGCGATCGTCGACATCGGCGGCGAGTCCACGCGGCCGGGCTCCGAGCCGGTGGCGGCGGACGAAGAGCTGCGCCGCGTGCTCCCGGTCGTGGAGGCGTTGGCCGACCGGGTGGGCGTGCCGATCTCGGTCGACACGACGAAGGCGGAAGTGGCGCGGCGCGCCCTCGGCGCCGGGGCGGCGCTCATCAACGACGTGAGCGCTTTGCGCGCCGACCCGGAGATGGTCGAGGTCGTGGCCGAGCTGGGCGCGCCCGTGTGCCTCATGCACATGCTGGGCGCGCCCAAGACGATGCAGCAAGACCCGCACTACGACGACGTCGTCGACGACGTGCTGCAGTTCCTCGAGGAGCGCATGGCCTTCGCGCTCGCGCGCGGCGTCGCCGAGGACCAGCTGCTGGTCGATCCCGGCATCGGTTTCGGCAAGACGGTGGAGCACAACCTCACGCTGCTGCGCCACCTCGACCGCTTCGTCGCCCTCGGCCGCCCCGTGGTGCTGGGGACCTCGCGCAAGCGCTTTCTCGGCGCGATCCTCGGCAGCGAGCCGGGGGAGCGCGTGATCGGCACCGTGGCGACTACCGTGGTCGGCCTGCTCGCCGGCGCGCACGTGTTCCGCGTGCATGACGTCAAGCCCAATTTCGAGGCGCTGCGCGTGGCGCTGGCCGTCCTCGAGGGCGCGTCGGGCGCGTGAGCATCGGTCGGCCCCCGGGAGGCAACATGACGCAGCGCACTCTCACCATCTCTGTGCCGGGCATCACGCTGCGCGGGCGCTGCGGCGTGACGCCCGAAGAGCGGGCCATCGGGCAGACGCTGGTGGTGGACGTGCTCCTCGAACCGGTGTCGTGCCCCGGAGCCGAGACCGACGACCTCGAGGGCACGGTGAACTACAGCCGCGTGGTCGACTTGGTGCGCGGCATCGTCGAGGGCGGCGAGTTCCATCTGCTCGAGCGGCTCGCCACCGTGATCGCCGACGCGCTGTGGGACCTCGCCGAGCTCGCTCGAGTGGAGGTCGGCGTGGCCAAGGTCGCGCCTCCGGTGAGCGTCCCCGTGGACGCGGCGCGCGTCGAGGTGGTCCGCGCCCGGTGAACGACTCGCGCGGCAAGCGCACCTTTCTCTCGCTGGGCTCCAACGTGGGCGATCGCCTGGCCCTGCTCGCCGCGGCGCGCGACGCCCTCGCGGCGCTGCCGGGGACCGCGGTGCTGGCGGCGTCCGGCGTCTACGAGACGGCGCCTCGCGAGCATGCGGATCAGCCGGACTTCCTCAACCAGGTCGTGTGCGTCGAGACGGCTCTGGAGCCGCACGACCTCCTGACTCAGTGCCAGCGCATCGAGAGCGAGCACGGCCGCGTGCGCGGGCTCCGCTTCGGGCCGCGCACGCTCGACATCGATATACTCCTCTTTCAGGACGTCGAGCTCGAGGAGCCAGACCTGATGCTGCCTCATCCGCGCATGCTCAGCCGCGCCTTCGTGCTCGTGCCGCTCGTCGACGTGTGGGACTTCGCGCGCGGCATGGCGGCATTCGACGTGGCCCGGCTTGCGCGGGACACGGCGCGCGAACAGCCGGTGCGGCTCTACTCCACCGCGGAGGCATGACCGATGACCCGCCCGTACATCGCCATACGCTCCGGAGAGTCGCTGCACCGGCGCACCTTCGACGTCCTCGTCCTCGGCGGCGGCATCGCCGGCCTGACGGCGGCGATCGGAGCCGCCCGCCGCTGGCGCGTGGGGCTGCTCACCAAGTCGACCTTCGACGACACCACGACCTTCCTCGCCCAGGGCGGCATCGCCGCGGCCCTGGGCCCGCCGGACTCTCCCGGACTCCACTTCGAAGACACGGTCAACGCCGGCGCCGGACTCTGCGACGAGGAGGCGGTGCGCGTCCTCGTGAACGAGGGGCCGGACCGCGTACGAGAGCTCATGGAGATCTGCCCGCGTTTCGACAAGGTCGACGGCGAGATCGTCCTCGGGCGCGAGGGCGCCCACTCCGTGGCGCGCGTGGTCCACGCCGGCGGCGACGCGACCGGCAGTGAGGTGTCCAGCGCGCTGGCCGAGGCCGCCCGCGTGGGCAGCCGGGTCCAGCTCTATGAGAACGAGTTCGTCATCGACCTGCTGACGGTGGACGGGCGCTGCGTCGGGGCGCTCACGCTCAACCTCGACGACGGCGGCCTCACGCTCAACATGGCGATGGTCACCATCCTCGCCACGGGCGGCGCCGGGCAGGTGTTCGGACGCACCACCAATCCACTGGTGGCGACCGGGGACGGGGTCGCGATGGCCTACCGCGCCGGCGCCGCCATACGCGACCTGGAGTTCGTCCAGTTCCACCCCACGGGCCTGGCGGTGCCGGGGCAGGAGACGGTGCAGCTCATCACCGAGGCGCTGCGCGGCGAGGGAGCATACCTGCGCAACGCCGCCGGTGAACGGTTCATGACCGAGTACGATCCGCGCGGCGAGCTCGCTTCGCGCGACGTCGTCGTGCGCGCCATGATGACCGAGACGCGCAGGGAGGGGAGCGAGCATGTCTTCCTCGACGCCACGCATCTCGACGCGGCGTGGCTGCAGGAGCGCTTCCCGCGCGTGACCGCCGGCTTGGCCAGGCACGGGCTCGACCTCGCGACCCAGCTCATCCCCGTGGCGCCGGTCTGCCACTACTTCATCGGCGGCGTGGTGACCGACCTGTGGGGCCGCACGACGGTGCCCGGGCTGTACGCCAGCGGCGAGGTCGCCAGCACCGGCGTGCACGGCGCCAACCGGCTCGCCAGCAACTCGCTGCTCGAGGGCCTGGTCTTCAGCGACCGGGTGGTCCGCGACCTCGACCGCTACGTCGGGAGGCTCGGCGAGGACGTGCGGCGGCTCCGCTTCGACCTGCCGGAGGCTGCCTCGGCCGCGCGGAGCAGCGACGCCGCCGCCGCTCGCCGCCGGCTCACGGACCTGATGGCGAACAAGGTCGGCGTGGTCCGTCGTGGCGACGAGCTGAGTGCGGCCCTCGCCGACCTCGGCGCCCTCACGACAGAGCTCCAGTTCGGGGAGATGGGGGCCCCGGAGTACGAACTGCTCAACATGCTCACGCTGGGGACGCAGATCGCCAAGTGCGCCCTGCTTCGCGATGAGTCGCGGGGGGTGCATCTGCGCGACGACTACCCGGCGATCGACGACGCGCAGTGGCGCCGGCACGTCACTCTGCGGCTGCCGGCGCACGAGCGCGAGGAAGGCCTCCTCGGCAAGGTGGAGCGCTCGTGAGGGCGAGGCGCGCATGAGCGAGCGCGGTTACGCCGAAGCGGCGCGAGAGGCCGCGGCGCGCGCTCTCGCCGAGGACCTCGCGGGCTACGGCGACATCACGGGGTCCGCTTTCGGCGGCGACGGCGCGGCCCGGGTCGTGGCGCGCGAGGCCGGCGTGCTCTCCGGGCTCGCCGCGTTCGCGGCGACGGCAGCGTTCGTCGACCCGCGACTGCGCGTGGAGTACGCCGCCGCGGACGGCGACCGCTTCGCGGCCGGGGACGATCTCGCCGGCCTGCGCGGTCCTCTGGCCGGGATCCTCGCGGCCGAACGGACGGCGCTCAACTTCCTCTGCCGCCTCTCCGGCGTCGCGACGCTGACGGCCGCCTACGTCGCCGAGACCGCCGGGACGCGGGCGCGCATCGCGGCGACGCGCAAGACGACGCCGGGCCTGCGCGCCCTCGAGAAGCAGGCCGTCATCCACGGCGGCGGCACGCCGCACCGCTTCGGCCTCTTCGACGGCGCCATGATCAAGGACAACCACGTGGCGGCGGCCGGCGGCGTGCGCGCCGCAGTCGACCTCGTGCGCGCCGGCGCTGCGCACGTTCACGCTCTCGAAGTCGAGGTCGACACGCTCGACCAGCTCGACGAGGCATTGGCCGCCGGCGCCGGCATCGTGCTGCTCGACAATATGGACGCGGCCGCGGTGCGCGAAGCCGTCGCCCGCGTCGCCGGCCGCGCGCTCGTCGAGGTCTCCGGCGGCGTGCGCCTCGAGCGCGTGCGCGAGCTGGCCGCGAGCGGCGTCGACGTGATCTCCGTCGGCGCCCTGACCACCCGCGCGCCGTGGATCGATCTCGGCCTCGACCTGGAGGGCTGAGATGCTGCTCGTCGTGGACGTCGGCAACACCCAGACGCACATCGGCCTCATCTCCGCCGGAGGCGTGGTGGACGAGTGGCGCATCGCCACGGTCCGGCACCGCACCAGCGACGAGATCGCGGGGCTCCTGCAGGGTCTCTTCTCGTTGCAGGGGACGCGGCTCACCGAGGGGGTCGACGAAGTCGGCATCGCCTCGGTCGTCCCGCGTCTCACGCAGCAGTGGGTGGAGATGAGCGCGAAGCACCTCGGCGTCGAGGCGTTCGTCGTCGGGCCCGGCGCCCGGACGGGCATGCGCATCGCCATGAAGAACCCAGCCGAGGTGGGGGCCGACCGCATCGTCAACGCGGTGGCCGCCTTCGAGATGTACGGCGGTCCGTGCATCGTGGCCGACTACGGTACGGCCACCACCTTCGACGTGATCTCCGCCGAGGGCGACTACATGGGCGGCGTCATCGCGCCGGGCATCGAAGTGTCTCTCGAGGCGCTCACGTCGCGCGCCGCCAAGCTCATCAAGGTCGAGCTCGCCGAGCCCGAGCACGCCATCGGCAAGTCCACGACCGAGGCCCTCCAGTCGGGCGCGGTGTACGGCTTCGCCGGCGAGATCGAGGGCATCGTGCACGCGATCTGGGAGGAGCTCGGCGAGCGCGCCCAGGTGATCGCGACCGGCGGGCTGGCCGACCTGATCGCGCGCCACACCGACGTCATCTCCTCGGTCGACCCGTTCCTCACACTGCGTGGCATCGAGATCGTCATGCGCCGCCAGCAGCGGGCCTGACGGACGCGGCGCGGCGATGACGGCGCCGGACTCCGCGCCGGGGGAGGACTTGCGCGAGCCGCTGCGCGAGCCCCTGCGCATCGGACCACTCGAGCTCGACCGGCGCGTGTTCATGGCGCCGATGGCCGGCATCTCCACGCCGGCGTTCCGGCGCAGCGTGCGCCGCTTCGGCGCCGGCCTCGTGTACACGGAGATGATCTCGGCCTACGGCGTGTACTACGACAACCGGCGCACGCTCGACTACCTGGCCTGCGGCGAGGAACAGCACCCGGTCGGCTTCCAGCTGTTCGGCGCCGACGCGGACGTGCTGGCCGAAGCCGCGATGCGCTGCGTGCGCGCCGGCGCCGACCTCGTGGACATCAACATGGCCTGCCCCGTGCGCAAGGTGATGAAGACCGGGGCAGGGGCGGCGCTGTTGGCCAAGCCGGAGCGCGCCGCCGGCATCGTCCGCGCCGTCGCCGAAGCGATCGGGCCGGGGGTGCCCGTGACCGTCAAGATCCGCTCCGGGCTGCGCGCGGGCGACGAGGCCGGGCGCCGGACGGCGCCGCTGCTCGCCGCCGCCGGCGCCGCCGCCGTGTGCATCCACCCGCGCACGGCCGCCCAGCTCTACCGCGGCCGTGCCGACCACGCCGTCACGCGGGCGCTGGCGCAGGAGCTGGACGTGCCGGTCATCGCCTCCGGCGACGTCGACGGCCGCGCCGCCGCGCTGGCGCTGCTCGAGAGCGGCGCGGCCGCGGTGATGCTCGCCCGCCACGCCCTCGGGCGGCCGTGGCTGTTCGCCGAGGTCCTCGACGGCGCGCCCGAACCGGACGCCGCGGAGCGGCTCGCGGAGGTACGGCGTTTCGCCGCCGACGTGCTGCGCGATATGGGCCCGCGAGGCGTCGGCCACCTGCGCCAGTTCTGGCAGCGCTTCCGCCGTAGCGGCGTCCTCGACCGGCCGCTGGCGCAGGCGCTGATGCAGGCGCCGGACGCCGTCGTCGTGGCCGCTCTGCTCGGCCTCTGACGAGGCCCGAAAAGGCGTTTGCGAAAGGCGGGGCGGATGGCCTATACTTGCTCGCCTGTTCGGCGCGGTCCCTCTGCGGGGGCCGCGCTGTCGTGTTGAAGAGGAGGAACCTGTGGTCGACCGCGAGATCATCCTCACTCCTGAGGGCTTTCAGCGCCTCAAGGAGGAGATCGAGTATCTCTCCAGCGTCAAGCGCGACGAAGTGGCCGAGCGCATCAGCGCGGCGCGCGATTTCGGCGACATCTCCGAGAACTCGGAGTACGACGACGCCAAGAACGAGCAGGCGATGCTCGAAGCGCGCATCTACGCCCTCGAGGACCGGCTGCGCGGCGCCATCGTCATCGACTCGGATTCCATCTCCACCGAGAAGGTGGGCGTCGGCACCAAGGTCACCCTGCAGGACATGCAGCACGGCGACATAGTGCAGTACGCCATCGTGGGCTCCGCCGAGGCGGACCCCACCGCGCACAAGTTGTCCAACGAGTCTCCGGTGGGCAATGCCATCATGGGCCACAAACCGGGTGACAAGATCACGGTGAGCGTGCCCCAGGGCTCGAAGATGTTCAAGGTCCTGGCCATCGAGAAGGCCTGACCGCCGTCGTGGACGAGCAGGGCGAGCACGGCGACGTCTTCGCGGAGCGCCGCGACAAGCTCGCCACCTGGCGGGCCGCCGGAGACGCGTATCCCACGGAGTACCAGCCGCGCGACGAGATAGGGCCGCTGCACGGCGCCTACGAGAGCCTCGAGGCGGGCCAGGACTCCACGGACGTGCACCGCATCGCCGGCCGCGTCATGGCCCGCCGCGGGCACGGCAAGCTTACCTTCGTCGTCCTCAAAGACTTCAGCGGCGAAGTGCAGCTGTTCGCGCAGCTCGACGTTCTCGGGCAGGAACGCTACGCGGCCATCGAAGACGTCGACCTCGGCGACTTCGTGGGCGCCGAGGGCACCGTCATGCGCACGCGCCGCGGCGAGCTCTCGCTGCGCGTCACCTCCTGGCAGCTGCTCGCCAAGTCGCTGCGGCCGATGCCCGAGAAGTTCCACGGCCTCACGGACGTCGAGACGCGCTACCGCAGGCGCTACCTCGATCTCATGGTCAACGACGACTCGCGCGAGGTGTTCGTCAAGCGCGCCCGCATCATCCGTGCCATCCGTGAGTTCCTCGACGGGCGCGGCTTCGTCGAGGTCGAGACGCCGGTGCTGCAGCCGCTCTACGGCGGCGCTCTTGCGCGGCCGTTCGTCACGCACCACAACGAGCTCGAGCGCGACCTCTACCTGCGCATCGCCACCGAGCTGTACCTCAAGCGCTGCATCATCGGCGGCATCGACCGCGTCTACGAGATGGGCAAGGACTTCCGCAACGAGGGCGTGAGCTTCAAGCACAACCCCGAGTTCACGATGCTCGAGACCTACGAGGCCTACGTGGACTACAACCACGTGATGACGATGGTCGAGGAGATGAGCGCCGCCGCGGCGCGCTCGGTCGGCGCGCTTCAAGTGCGGTTCCGCGATCACGATATCGACCTGACCCCGCCGTGGCCGCGCCTCACGATGCGCAAGGCCATCGAGCAGGAGACCGGCATCGACATCGGTGCCGACGACGCGCGCACCGTGGCCGATCTCCAGGCCGCGATCAAGGCCAAGGGGCTCGAAGGCGCGGTGCCGCTGGCGCCGACGTGGGGCGCCCAGGTCGACGAGCTCTTCAGCGCGTGTGTCGAGCCCAAGCTCGTCCAGCCGGTGTTCATCACCGAGCACCCGCTCGAGACGAGCCCGTTCGCCAAGAAGACGCCGCACGACCCGCGCTTCGTCGAGCGCTTCGAGGGGTTCATCGCCGGCATGGAGCTGAGCAACGCGTTCAGCGAGCTCAACGACCCCGAGGACCAGCGCGAGCGCTTCATGCAGCAGATGCAGGACCTCGCCGACGGCGACGAGACCGCGCACCGCCTCGACGAGGACTTCCTCGAGGCGATGGAGCACGGCATGCCGCCCACCGGCGGCCTCGGCATGGGCATCGACCGCCTCGTGATGGTGCTCACCGGAGCGCCGTCCATCCGCGACGTCGTGCTCTTCCCGGCGCTGCGCTCCTAAGCGCGGGCCGCTCCACCTCCGCGCTCCCGCGCTCCGCTTCTCGCGCCGGCTCGGACGCCGGCCGCCCGCTCCGTCAGGCCGGCTCCGGCGCCGGCTCGGCGTCCTCGATCGCCTCGTCCGCCGCCGCGACCTCCGTCCGCTTCTCCCAGCGCGGCCCCGGCCAGCCCGCCTTGGGCCCGATCCAGAGCGTGAGCCCCGGCACCAGGGCGGTGCGCACCAGGAACGTGTCGAGGAGCACGCCGATCGCCACGCCGATGCTGATCTCGGCGAGGTCCTTGACGGGCTGCGAGAGCAGGATCAGGAACGTGCCGGCGAGGATGATGCCGGCACTGGTGAGCACGCCGCCGGTCGCCGCCAGCGCTCTCACCGTCCCGTCGCGCAGGCCATGCGCCATCGCCTCGCCACGGATGCGCGTGGTGATGAAGATGTTGTAGTCGCTGCCGAGGGCGACGAGGAAGATGAACATGTACAGCGGTATCCGGTAGCTGATGTGCTGCCAGCCGAAGAGCTTCTCGGTGATCAGGATCGTCGCCCCCAGTGCCGCGAGGTACGAGAGCACGTTGGTGAAGAGCAGGTAGAGCGGCGCCACCACGGCGCGCAGCAGGAGCATCAGGATCGCGCCCACGACGATCAGGGCCGCGACCGCCACGACGAGGGTGTCGCGGTTGCTCTGCGCCCAGGTGTCGGCCTGTATCGCCGTCGGGCCGCCGACCAGCGCCGTGCCGTTGCCGGCCGCGGCGGCCTTGCGCGCCGTCGTGCGCAGCTGCGCGAGCTGTTGCAGGACCTCCTTGGAATACGGGTCGCCCTTGAAGATCACCTGGAAGCTCAGCAGCTTGCCGCCGTCTGCCGTGCCCGTGGGGAACGCGGCGGCTACGCCCGGGCTCTTGCTGAGGGCGCCGGTGATCATGCCGGTGACGAAGGCGGGCGGCGCCTGCGGCGCCTTGATGAGCACCGTCGTCGGCGCCAGGGCGCCCCGGGGGAAGTGCTTCTCGAGCAGCGCGTACCCCTCCTTGGACGGCATGTTCGTGAGGAAGTCCTCGGTGAAGCTGAAGCGCGGGCTGTACAGGAGGCAACCGAGGGCGAGCACGATGAGCACCGCGGCGACGAGGGCCGCGGCCCGCCTCGGCGCCGCGGCGACGCGCTCGGCGATGCCGCGCCAGGTGCGGTGGGTTGTGGCGTCGCCTTCCCTGGGGACGCGCGGCCAGAAGGCGCGGCGGCCGAGCAGGGCGAGGAGCGCCGGCATGAGCGTGAGCCCGGCGATCAGCGTGACGAACACGCCGATGCCGAGCACCGGCGCGAACGCCCGGTAGTCGCCGTACTGGGCGAAGAGCAGGGTGAGCACGGCCAGCGTGACGGTGAGCCCGCTGGCGGCGATCGCCTCCCACGTCTCGCCGAGTGCCGTGGCCAGGGCGCTCCGGGCGCCGCTCTCGCGGCGCAGGTCCTCGCGGTACCGCGAGATCAGCAGCAGCCCGTAGTCGGTGCCGGCGCCGAACAGCAGGATCACCATCAGCGACGTGGCCTGCCCGGAGAGCGTGAAGCCGAAGCCCTTGGCCAGGAGCGCGAGGATGCCGCCGGCCACGAAGTAGCCGAAGCCCACGGTGATGAGCGGCACGAAAGGCAGGACGGGCGAGCGGTAGATGAGCAGCAGCAGCACCAGGACGAGGAGGACCGTGCCGAGGAGCAACTTCACGTCGGCGTTCAGAAAGATCTTGTAGACGTCGGTGATGAGGCCGCCGGGGCCGGTGACCCTCACCTGCATGCCGTTCACCCCGTCGCCGAAGTGGTCGCGGATGGCCTGAACCGAGTCGCGGAACGCGGCGTCGCCGGGGTTGCCGTTGAGGCTCGCGAAGATCAACGCTCCCTTGCCGTCCGGCGAGTACTGCACGCTGGCGCTGTTGATGGGCTCGGCGCCGCTCTTGAGCCAGGCCTCACCCTGGGCGATGGCGGCCTTGTCGGCCGCCGTGAGCGGCGCGTCCGAGCTGTACACGACGATGACCGGCGTCCCCTTGGCACCGGGGAACGACGCCTGCTGAAGGGCGTCGGCGCGCTTGCTCTCGACGGCGTTGGACAGGCCCTTGGAAGCGTCGTTGGTGGTCACGCTCTGCAGCTTGGGGCCCATCGAGAGTGCGCCGGCGATGACGATCCAGACGGCGATGACGATCCACGGGTGTCTGCCGCGTGTGGACCAGGTGATGATCTTGCGCATGGTCGGCGCCCCTTCCCGGCGATGGCCGGCCGCTGCGGCCGGTGAGCCCATCATACCGGGGCCGGCCGTCGCGGCGCCGCCCAGGGCGGGCGCGGCGCCCCGGCCCTCTTTCGCCACGCCTCCGGGCCCGGGCTCGCCACGCCTCCGGGCCCTGGCTCGCCACGCCTCCGGGCCGGGTCGCGTCCCGCCGTGAATCGGGGGTACCATTAGGCTACGTCTGACCTCCCCGGGGGTACGCTGGGGGTTGAGAGCAAGCACCGGCGGCCGCCAGAGTCCCTTTCTCGTCATCGCGGCCCCGTCGTCCAAAGGAGCAGCCGGATGTTCGAACGTTTCACCGAACGCGCCAGGCAGGTCGTCGTCCTCGCCCAGGAAGAAGCCCGGGCCCTCAAGCACAACTACATCGGGACCGAGCACCTGCTCCTGGGCCTGCTCCGCGAGGAGGAGGGCGTGGCCGCGCGCGTCCTCGACGGCCTCGAAGTGTCGGTGGAAGAAGTCCGCGCCGCCGTGGTGCGCATCGTCGGCTCCGGCGAGGAGTCGCCGCAGGGCCAGATCCCGTTCACGCCGCGCGCCAAGAAGGTCCTCGAGCTGGCGCTGCGCGAAGCGCTCTCGCTCGGGCACAACTACATCGGCACCGAGCACATCCTCCTCGGCCTCGTGCGCGAGGACGAGGGCGTCGCGGCGCGCATCCTGCTCGACCTCGACGCCGAGCCGGAGAAGATCCGCAACGAGGTCATGCGCACGCTCAGCGGCCCCGGCCGCCGCGGCCAGCAGCAGGGCGGCGGCGGCGAGGGCAAGCGCTCGGCCAAGGTCTTGGAGCAGTTCGGCCGCAACCTCACCAAGATGGCCGAGGACGGCAAGCTGGACCCGTGCATCGGCCGCACCACCGAGATCGAGCGCGTCATGCAGATCCTCAGCCGGCGCACCAAGAACAATCCGGTGCTCATCGGCGAGCCCGGTGTCGGCAAGACGGCCATCGTCGAGGGATTCGCGCAGCGCATCTCCAACCACGAGGTGCCGGAGCTGCTCAAGGGCAAGCAGGTCTACACGCTGGACCTCGCCGCACTGGTCGCCGGCTCCAAGTACCGCGGCGAGTTCGAGGAGCGCCTCAAGAAGGTCATGAAGGAGATCCGCGACACCGGCGACATCATCCTCTTCATCGACGAGCTGCATAACCTCGTCGGCGCCGGCGCCGCAGAAGGCGCCATCGACGCCGCCAGCATCCTCAAGCCGGCTCTGGCGCGCGGTGAACTGCAGACCATCGGCGCCACGACGCTGGACGAGTACCGCAAGTACCTCGAGCGCGACGCCGCCCTGGAGCGGCGCTTCATGCAGATCAAGGTCGCCGAGCCGTCGGTCGCCGAGACCGTCGAGATCCTCAAGGGCCTGCGCGACCGCTACGAGGCCCACCACCGCATCCGCATCACCGACGAGGCCCTGTCCTCGGCGGCGGAGCTCGCCGACCGCTACATCAGCGACCGCTTCCTGCCGGACAAGGCCATCGACCTCGTCGACGAGGCGGCGAGCCGCATGCGCATCCGCACCATGACGGCGCCGCCGAGCTACCGCGAGCTCGAGGACGAGATCTCCACGGTGCGCAAGGAGAAAGAGGCCGCCATCGAGGCCCAGGAGTTCGAGAAGGCGGCCAACCTGCGCGACAAGGAGCGCAAGCTGAGCCACAAGAAGCTCGAGCTCGAGGACGAGTGGAAGACGAGCGACGAGGGCATGCGCGCCAGCATCGGCGAAGACGAGATCGCCGAGATCGTCAGCATGTGGACCGGCATCCCGGTGGTCAAGATCACGGAGGCCGAGACGAAGAAGCTCCTGCGCATGGAGGACGAGCTGCACGTGCGCCTCATCGGCCAGGATCCGGCGGTGCGCGCCGTCAGCAAGGCGATCCGCCGCAGCCGCGCCGGCCTCAAGGACCCGCGCCGGCCTACCGGCTCGTTCATCTTCCTGGGCCCGTCGGGCGTCGGCAAGACCGAGCTCGCGCGCACGCTGGCCGCGTTCCTCTTCGGCGACGAGGACCACCTCGTGCAGATCGACATGAGCGAGTACATGGAGAAGCACTCCGTGTCGCGCCTCGTCGGCTCGCCGCCCGGCTACGTGGGGCACGACGAGGGCGGCCAGCTCACGGAGATCGTGCGCCGCAAGCCGTACAGCGTGATCCTCTTCGACGAGATCGAGAAGGCGCACCCGGACGTGTTCAACATCCTCCTGCAGATCCTCGAGGACGGGCGCCTCACCGACTCGCAGGGGCGCACGGTAGACTTCCGCAACGCCATCCTCATCATGACCAGCAACATCGGCGCCGAGATGATCACCAAGGACACGCCGCTGGGCTTCGGCCAGACCGCTATCCAGGGCATGACCTACGACGACATGAAGGGCCGCATCACCGGTGAGCTCAAGCGCGTCTTCAAGCCGGAGTTCCTCAACCGCGTCGACGAGGTCATCGTCTTCCACAAGCTCGAGCGCTCGGAGATCGGCGCGATCGTCAGCCTCATGATCGCGCGCCTGCAGCAGCAACTCGACCCGAGCGGGGTCACGCTGCAGCTTACGGACGCGGGCCGCGAGGTGCTGGTCGAGAAGGGCTTCGACCCGATGCTCGGCGCTCGGCCTCTGCGGCGCGCCATCCAGCGCTACATCGAGGACAAGCTGAGCGACGCGATGCTCGAGCGCGCCTTCCCCGAGGGCACCATCATCCTCGTCGACGGCGAGGACGAGGACACGGTGCTCACCGTCAACGGCGAGCGCATCGGCGGCCGCGTCGAGCTGCCCATGGTGGGCCTCGACGAGCCTGTCGGTCAGGGAGTCAGGCCGGTCTCGGCGGCGTCCGGCGGCGACGACGGCCCGGATGCCGGCGGCGCGGCGGCCGGCGCCTGACCCGCGCTGTGCCCCGGCAGCAGACCGTCTTCACCTGCGGCCAGTGCGGCCGGCGAGAAGCCAAGTGGCTCGGCCACTGCCCGGACTGCGGTGCCTGGGACTCGTTCGTCGAGGAGCGGGTCGTCGCGGCGGGTGGGGCCGGCTACGCCGGCAGGGCCCGCCGCAAGAAGAGTGACGGGGGCGGCGTCGCAGGCGCCGCTCCCGTTCGTCTGAGCGACGTCGTCTCGTCCGCCGTCGCGCGCTTCTCCAGCGGCATCCCCGAGCTCGACCTCGTCCTCGGCGGCGGCGTTGTCCCGGGCTCTCTGGTCCTCGTGGGCGGCGAGCCCGGCATCGGCAAGTCCACGCTCCTTCTCCAGGTGCTAGATCAGGTCGCCTCCTCCGGCCGCTCCGTGCTGCTCGTCTGCGGCGAGGAGTCGGCTGCCCAGGTGAAGATGCGCGCCGAGCGCATCTGCCGCGACCCGGGCGCCATCTCCGTCCTCGCCGAGACCGAGCTCGAGACGGTCCTCGAGGCGGTCGCCACCGCAGCACCCGCGCTGGTGGTCGTCGACTCCGTGCAGACGCTCTACAGCGACGCCTTCACGTCGGCGCCGGGCAGCGTGAGTCAGGTGCGCGAAGCGGCGGGCCGCTTCCTCCGCCTGGCCAAGGACACCGGCGCCGCCGTGTTCCTCGTCGGGCACGTCACCAAGGAGGGCGCCATCGCCGGCCCGCGCGTGCTCGAGCACATGGTCGACACCGTCTTGCAGTTCGAGGGCGACCGCTTCCGCTTCTACCGCACGCTGCGCGCCGCCAAGAACCGCTTCGGGTCAACGAACGAGCTCGGCATCTTCGAGATGACGCCGGGCGGCCTCGCCGGCGTGGCAGACCCCTCACGTCTCTTCCTCAGCGATTCGGGCCCCGCGGCGGGCGCGGCGGTGCACGTCGCGGTCGAGGGAAGCCGCTGCTTCCCGGTCGAGGTCCAGGCGCTCGTCAACCGGAGCGAACTCGCCATGCCGCGGCGCGTCGCCGTGGGGTTCGATCGCAACCGCC
>CAIWHY010000086.1 GCA_903912585.1 uncultured Thermoleophilia bacterium
CGCCCTGTACGACGGCTACCGTGAGACCGTGCTACGCTGCCTCGCCGCCGACGACGCGGCGACGCGCGAGCGCCTCCGCCCCTTCGCCATGCTCATGATCGCGATCGTCGACGGGCTCGCGATCCAGCACGGCCTCGACCCGGACGGCGCCGACGTCGGCGCCGCCACTGAGCTCTGGGAGCGCCTCGTGCGGCCGTATCTCGACGACGCCGGCTCGCTCGGGGGCTGATCCGCGCGGCCGGGCGTGGCCTCGCGGCGGCTTGCCGGGTATCCTAGGCCGCGTGAACCCTTCCATCGTCTGGGACGAGGCCTACGCCGAGCACGACACGGGCGCGCACCCCGAGGGCGCCGACCGTGTCAGTTCGCTCGTCGAGCACCTGCGCGGCACCGACCTCTGGGAGCGCCTCGTCGCGGCCAAGCCCGAGCCGGCGACCGAGGACGACATCCTGCTCGTGCACACGCGCGCCCACCTGGCGCTGGTCAAGAAGGCCGCCGAGGGCGCGGGGCGCTGGCTCGACCCCGACACGCACGTCTCGCCGCGCAGCTACGAGATCGCGCTCCTTTCCGTGGGCGGCGCTATCAAAGCCGTGAAGCTCTGGGACGACGGCCTCGTGCCGTTCGCGCTCATCCGCCCGCCCGGTCATCACGCGACGCCGGACCGCGCGATGGGGTTCTGTCTCTTCAACAACGTCGCCATCGCCGCTCGCCGTCTGCTCGACGCCGGCTGCGAGCGGGTCGCCATCCTCGACTGGGACGTGCACCACGGCAACGGCACGCAGGCCGCGTTTTACGACGAGCCGCGCGTGCTCTTCGTGAGCCTGCACCAGTGGCCGCACTACCCGGGCAGCGGCTTCTTCAACGAGTGCGGCGGAGCGGGCGCCGAAGGCCGGACGGTGAACCTGCCGCTGCCGGCCGGCTGCGACGACGGCGACTACGCCTCCGCCTTCGAAGGCGTCGTCGAGCCGATCGTCGACCAGTTCGCGCCGCAGGCGATCCTCGTCTCTGCCGGGCAGGACATCCACCGCGACGACCCGCTCGGCAACATGCGCGTCACGGAGGCCGGCTTCGCCGGCATGGCGCTGCGCTGCGTGCGCCTCGCCGCCCGGTGCGACGGCAAGCTCGCCTTCGTCCTCGAGGGCGGCTACGACCGCGAGGCCACGGCCGGCGCCGTGGAGGCCATCCTGCGCGCCGTCGCCGACGAGGGCGCGCCCGCCGTCATGGGCGGCACCGACAAGGGCGCGGCCGCCATCGCGCGCGCCCGCGAGGTGCAGTCGCAGTACTGGGACGTGTAGCGCCCGCAGGGCGCCTGCGGCCTGCGCAGCGGCCGTCGCGGCGCGCCACCCGCGGCTCCGCCTCGGGCCGGAACGTGAAGAAGGGCGGCGGACCATCCGGTCCGCCGCCCTTTCGTCGTTCGCGCGGCCCTCAGGCCGCCGCCGGACTCTCAGTAGTCGGTGTGCGCCTGCTGCGCCTTCCCGCGGAACGTCCGGTACGCGAAGATCATGTAGAAGATCACGATCGGGAACCCGATGAGCGTGATGATCAGCATCGCGGTCAACGTCGTGTTGCCGGAGGCCGAGTTGGCCACCGTGAGGCTCGTCGAGGGAGGCGTACCCCTCGCCGGCACCATGTCCGGGTAGTTGCTGACGGCGAAGATGCCGCCGACCCCGATGATGGTGAGCGCGGTGCCCAGGAACGCGGTGCGGTGGTCGCCCTTGAGCATCCCCCAGCGGCCCCAGACGACCGCGCCGAGCACCACGATCACGGCCAGCCAGCCGTACCAGGCGCCGAACACGTTGTCGGTCGCGCGGGAGGCCTGTGACAGCGTCGCCACAGTGGCAAGCACGAAGAGCAGCACGCAGACGATCTGCGAGATGCCGCGCACCTTGACGGCGCGCTCCTGCACCGGCCCGTCGAGCTTGAGGGCCAGCCACGCGGCACCGTGCGTCACGATCGCGCACAGGCCGAGCAGCCCGATCAGCAGCGAGTACCAGTTGAGCAGCTGGAAGAACGTGCCCGTGTAGTCGCCGTTGGCGTCGAGCGGGATGCCGCGGATGACGTTGCCCACGGCCACGCCGACGAGCAGCGCGGGGAGGAGGCTACCGACGAAGAAGGCCGCATCCCACAGCCTCTTGAAGCCCTCGTCGCGGCCGCGGTACTCGATCGACACGGCGCGCAGGATGAGCCCGAAGAGCACGAGCATGATGGCGAGGTAGAAGCCGCTGAAGGTCGAGGCGTAGACCGCCGGGAAGGCCGCGAAGAGCGCCCCGCCGCCGGTCAGCAGCCAGAC
>CAIWHY010000087.1 GCA_903912585.1 uncultured Thermoleophilia bacterium
CGCGCGGCAAGTACATCCCGCAGAAGTAGCAGGCAGCACGCACGTCGCGACGGCGGGGCGCGCCGCGAGCGCCCCGCCGTCGCTTCCCGTACACTGAGGCCATGGGCAAGCACGTCAATCAGACGCCGCCGTCGACCGCCCGTTTCGTCGACCCGTTCCACGATGCGCGCGCGCTCACGCCGATCACCCCGGACGAGCGCAAGATCCTGCGCACCGTCAACCAGAAGATCGCGGCGCGGCCCTCGCTGCGCGCCATCGTCGACTACCTCTTCGACAACACGCAGGCGCTCATCCCGTGCGACCGCATCGGGCTCGCCTTCGTGGACGAGCGCGGCGAGCGCGTCACGAGCTACTACAACCGCGCCTCCTACGCGCCGCTCGCCATCGACAAGGACTACTCGGAGGCGCTGCAGCAGAGCTCTCTCAACGAGGTGCTGAGCACCGGGCAGCCGCGCATCATCGGCAACCTCGACCTCTACCTCGAGGCGCACCCGCGCAGCCGCTCCACCAAGCGCCTGGTGCAGGAGGGCGTGCGCTCCAACCTCACCTGCCCGCTGAGCGTGGAGGGCCGCGTGGTCGGCTTCATCTTCCGCAGCTCGCGGCGCACGCACACCTACCGGCCGCGCCACATCGAGCTGCAGATGGCCATCACCGAGCGCCTCAGCCAGGCCGTCGAGAAGGCGTGGCGCATCGAGCAGCTCGAGGAGGCCAACTACGCCTACACGCAGATGCTCGGCTTCGTCAGCCACGAGCTCAAGAGCCCGGTCGCCTCGATGGTCACCGACGCGCAACTGCTGGAGCAGGGCTACCTCGGCGAGCTCACCGAGGTCCAGAAGAGCAAGCTCGCCGGCATCACGCGCAAGGGCCAGTACCTGCTCGGCCTCGTCAACGAGTACCTCGACCTGGCGCGCGTGGAGGGCGGCGAGCTCCAGCTCGAGCGCTGCTCGCGCGTGGACGTCACGGCGGAGGTCGTCGATGAGGCGCTCGAGCTCGTGCGGCCCCAGCTGGACGCGCGCCGCATGCATCTCTCCACGGAGATGCCGCTGGCCGGCTCGGCGCTCGTGTGCTGCGACCCGACGCTGCTGCGCATCGTCCTCGTGAACCTGCTCGACAACGCCGTCAAGTATGGCCTCGACGACGGCGAGGTCAAGCTCACCGTCGAGGTCACGGCAGCGCGTCGCGGGAGCCCGGCCAAGCTCAAGATCAGCGTCTGCAATCAGGGGCCGGGCTTCAGCCAGGCGCAGAAGAACAAGCTGTTCCGGCGCTTCTCGCGCCTCGACGACCCGGCGCTCAAGAACCGCCGCGGCACCGGCGTCGGGCTCTACAACGCGTGGCGCATCATCCAGTTGCATCAAGGTCGGATCACCGCCGAGTCCAAGCACGGCGAGTGGGCGAAGTTCTGTTTCGAGATACCGGCGACGCCGGAGTGCGCGTGACCGGCGGGCGTCGGACGAGGAGTACCAAATGAGCACCAGAGTCGTGGAAACGGGAGCGTTCATCGACGAGGCCGCCATCGGCGCGGCACTCGGGGCGGCTTCCACCAAGGATGCCGGCCGCGTGCGCGAGATCCTCGCCAAGGCGGCCGAGCTCAAGGGCCTCGACATGGAGGACGTCGCCGTCCTCAGCTCGGTGAGCGACCCCGAGCTCCTCGGTGAGCTGTTCGCCGCGGCGCGCGACGCCAAGGACGCGATCTACGGCTCGCGTCTCGTCCTCTTCGCGCCGCTGTACATCAGCAACCTCTGCAGCAACGACTGCCTGTACTGCGCCTTCCGCGTGCGCAACAAGGAGCTCAAGCGCCGCGCGCTCACCCAGGCGGAGATCCGCCACGAGACGGAGGTGCTCGTCGACCAGGGGCACAAGCGCGTGCTCCTCGTGGCCGGCGAGTCCTACCCCAAGCAGGGCTTCGGCTACGTGCTCGACTCCATCGCCACGATCTACGAGGTAAAGCGCGGCAACGGCGAGATCCGCCGCGTCAACGTCAACGTGGCGCCGCTCTCGGTCCCCGACTTCAAGGCGCTCAAGGGCAGCGGCATCGGCACCTTCCAGCTCTTCCAGGAGACCTACCACCGCGGCAGCTACGCCGCGGTGCACGTCGGCGGCAAGAAGAAGGACTACGACTGGCGCGTGACCGGGATGCACCGCGCCATGGAGGCCGGCATCGACGACGTCGGCATCGGCGTGCTCTTCGGCCTCTACGACTGGCGCTTCGAAGTCCTCGCGCTCATGCAGCACGTGCGCGAGCTCGAGCGCGCCTTCGGCGTGGGGCCGCACACCATCAGCATGCCGCGCCTCGAGCCGGCCAACGGCTCGGACATGGCGAGCGAACCGCCGCACCCGGTGAGCGACGTCGACTTCCGCAAGCTCGTCGCCATCCTGCGTCTTGCGGTGCCGTACACCGGCATGATCATGAGCACGCGCGAGACCGCCAACCTGCGCCGCGAGACCTTCGCCCTCGGCGTGAGCCAGATCTCCGCCGGCAGCCGCACCAACCCCGGCGGCTACGAGGAGGACGAGAAGTTCGACTCGGCGCAGTTCCAGCTCGGCGACCACCGCTCCCTGGACGAGGTCATCCGCGACGTCGCCGAGCTCGGCTACGTGCCCTCCTTCTGCACCGCCTGCTACCGTCTCGGCCGCACCGGCATGGACTTCATGGACCTCGCCAAGCCCGGCGACATCAAGCACCACTGCGACCCCAACGCGCTCTCGACGTTCGAGGAGTACCTGCTCGACTACGGCACTGAGGGCACACGTGAGATCGGCGAGAGGCTCATCGAGAAGCACGTGCGCGAGATGGACGACGTGCGCCGCGCCCACACCCAGAAGATGCTCGACAAAGTGCGCGCCGGCGAGCGCGACGTGCTCTGCTGACTCAGGGCAGACCCGACCCCACGCGCCACACGACGGCGCGCCAGGCGACAGACAGGAAAGAGGACACCGTGAACGACGACCACATCATCCTCGGCATCCACGTGAGCGACCGGCTCAAGAACGCAGTGGACGTGCAGAAGGTGTTCACCGAATACGGCTGCAATATCAAGACGCGCATCGGCCTGCACGACGTGGACGAGCGCAGCTGCTCGCCGAGCGGCGTCGTGCTGATCGAGTTCTTCGGCAGCGAGGACGAGGCCACGGCGATGGTGGCCAAGCTCGACGCCGTCGAGGGCGTCGGCGTCCAGAAGATGGTGTTCGGCCACTGACGAGCGAGGCGCCCGAGCCCGGCGAGCGGCCCGCGCGAGACGAGGGACCCCAAGTGAGCGATGACGTGAGGATCGAGCGCGACCTCCTCGGCGAGGTCGCCGTGCCGGCGCAGAGCCTGCACGGCGCGCACACCGAGCGCGCGCTCGAGAACTTCGCGCTCGCGGGCGAG
>CAIWHY010000088.1 GCA_903912585.1 uncultured Thermoleophilia bacterium
GGCGCCGGCCGTAGCGCGCCAGTACCGCCGGCTCGAGTTCGAGGAACAGCATCGTGTAGTCACCGGGATCCTCGCGCAGGTCGGCGAGCCGCCAGCCGTCGGGACCCGCATACTTCTCGCGCACGGGCAGGCGGAAGTCGCCGAGGCGCGCGAGGACGTCGGCTGCCGGCAGCCCGGCGCCTCCGGCGCCGTAGAACCGGCAGCCGCCCAGGTGGCCGAGGATCTCGCGCATCGCCTCGGCCCGGTCGGGGCCGATGGTGTTGAAGATCAGGCAGGTGCGCTCGCGCACGGCGGGCGGCGCGAAGCCGGCGAAGTCGATGCCGCCGCCGCGGTTGTTGCCGCCGTTGTAGCTCAGCCGCGCCGCCTCCCAGATCGCGTCTACGGTCACCGGCACGCTCACGGCCAGCGAACCGACGCGGCAGGAGTCGTGCTCGGGCTGCGGCGGCGCGGCGGCCAGGGCGGCGTCCACGGCGTGCTCGGCCTCTGACCCGGCGGCTACCGTCCCGGTCGCCGCCGTATCCATCGCCGCCTTATCCGTCGCCGCCGCATCCATCGCGGCCGTCCCCGTCGCCGCGACGTCGCCCCACTCCGGCATCGTGAGCAGGTCGGTGCGGCCGCGCAGCTTGCGGATGTCGTCGAGCAGTTGCCGCGGCTCGGCGACGCCGCCGTCCTCGGCCAGCGCCCCGCTCTCGCGGTTGAGCGCATCGATGAGCACCGCCAGCTTGACCGAGTTGAGCACCGACCAGTTGCGGATCCGCTTGGACATGAGGCGCCGGTCGTTCTGGACCATGAGCTCCGGCTTGGTGGTGATGCCACCGCGCGGGCAGTCGAGGTGGCAGTTGCCGCACTGCGTGCAGCCGAAGGCCGCGGCCTTGCCGATGCTGCCCTCGAGGAGGCCGTCGGCGCCGGCGATCAGCACCTTGAGCATGTCGAGCTCGCCGCGCAGGCCGCCGGACCCGAAGAGGCGCGTCCCGCCGCCAGCGCCGTAGGGCGCGCCGTTGAGGTCGCGGATCGTGCGCAGCTCGCCGCTCCCCTCGAGGTCGACCTGCTCGCCCATCAGCGCGTGGTGCGTGTGCAATATGGTGCGGAAGATGTCGGGCCAGCCGACGTGGCTGGAATCGGCGTGGTAGTTGCCCGAGCCGCCCATGCCGGCGTCGATGAGCAGGTAGTCGACGACGAAGTTGCTCCACATGCCGGCGGCGACGAAGCGCGTGTAGGTGGAGCCGGTGATCTTGATGCCGCAATGGTTGTGGTAGAGGAGCCACAGCCAGACCTCGGCCGGCATGTCCTCGATGGAGTAGATGTCGTGCTTGGGGTCGGGTGACAGCGCGTCGGTGCCCACGGGGATGTTGCGCGCCTTGCTCACCGTGGGCGTGACCTTGGCGCCGGCGAGGCGGCCGCCCTTGCCGGGCTTGGCGCCTTGATTGATCTTGATCTCGACGTCGCGGACCTTGCGCAGGTCGGCGCCGGTGAGGCCGAAGTGGCCGGAGGCGGCCTGGAGGCTCTCCCACTTCCAGTCCTCGGGGGAGGAGAGCCGGATCGGGCCGCCTTCGCCGCTCGAAGTCATGACGATGCCGGTGCTGCCCTCGATGCGCGCCTTGAGGAAGTCCTCGCTGGCGGCGCCGAGCGAGGTGGAAGCGTGGCTCACGGCCGTGTGCCAGATCGGCTCGCGCACGGCGAAGCCGCTCAGCGCGAGCCCGCCGCGCGGGTCGCGCTTGAGCACGACGGTCCCGTCGGCGGAAGCGCGCAGCACGCTGGCGCCGTGCGCTCCGTGCCCCACCGGCGTCAGCTCCGTGAGCGCCGCGGAGCCGTCCGGCGCGACGGCCTTCAGCCACACCGAGGCGTCGGCGGCGCCCTCACCGCCGTTCTTGCCGCCGCTGCCGCTGCCC
>CAIWHY010000089.1 GCA_903912585.1 uncultured Thermoleophilia bacterium
CCGATCTTGCCGCGCACGGCGAGTTGCAGGGCGGTGAAGCCGGCAATGAGGACCACGAGGACGACGGCGGCCGAGATCAGCCAGGCTCGTCTGTGACCGCGCGACGCGGCGCGGCGCGGCTTCGTCCGCCGCGGCGATGCGGCGCCGTCCGCGGTGCGCGCGGAGCCGGCGCCCGCTTCCCGGGTGTCTCGAGCGTCCATACCGATCTAGTGTACGGCAAGGCCGGCCCGCCGACCTTCCGCCGGCCGGCGAGAGCCCGCGGAGCTAGCGACCGCTCTCCTCGATGACGCCGCGCACGACGTCCAGGAACTCGTCCGCGAGGCGCTCGGAGTCCGCGTGGTCCCGGCCCTCGGCGAACACGTGGAAGATCGGCTCGTCGGCGTCCGGCAGCAGCTGCACCCACGTGTCTTTGGTGCTCAGCTGGATGCCGTCGACCATGCTCAGCTTCGAGGTCTTGCTGGAGCGCTGCTGCAGCTGCTCCGTGGCGCTGCGCATCACCGTGCCCTTGAGCGACCAGGGGCAGGCGATCGTCTTGTGGAGGAGCGTGCTCGTGGGGATGTCCGCGACCTGCTTGCTCAGCGGCACGGCCTGCGGCGCCAGCAGCTCGAGGAGCTTGCCGAGGCTCATGACGGCGTCGAAGGCCGGCAGGAAGCCCGGGAAGATGTAGCCGCCGCCGAGGGCGCCGGCGAACACGACCCCGTCGGCGAGCGAGGCCTTGGCGAGCTCGGGCAGCGAGACCTTGGTGCGCTCGACCGCCACGCCGAACTCCCCGGCGAGGCGCTCCGCGAGGTGAGTGACCGTGAGCGGCAGCACGATCTTCTCGCCCTTGGACGCCTGCTGGGCGACGAGCTTGACGAACAGCAGCAGCGCCTTCTCGGTGGGCACCTCGACGCCCTGGTCGTCGATGATGTAGATGCGTTCGGCGCCGGGGCCGATGACGACGCCGACGTCGGCCTCCATCGTGCGCACGAGGCGCTGCACCTCGGCGATGTTGGCGCCGAGCTCCTCGGCGTCGAGGCTCACGTGGTGCTGGTCGTTGAAGGCGCGCACCGAGAGCACCTCGGCGTCGAGCTCGCCGAGTATGTTGGGCAGCGTCAGAGACGCGGGCGAGTGCGAGTAGTCGATCACCAGCCGGTAGGCACGGCTGCGGATGCGCTCGGTGTCCCACGAGTCGAGCAGACCGCGCACGTAGGTCTCCATGGCGCGGTCCGGGAACTCCAGCTCGCCGAACTCGCTGTAGAAGGCGCGCCGGAAGTCCTCGCGCCCGTAGTACTTCTCGATGTCCTTCTGGCGCTTCTCGCTGAGGTTGATCCCGGGCGGCTCGAAGACCTGGATCTGGATCATCTCCGGGTCCCAGCTCGAGATGCGCACGTGCAGCCCGCCCTCGGCGCTCCCGGTCTTGGCCTCGTAGCGGTTGATGGCGCTGCTGGCGACGCGCAGGTCGCGCACGATCACGCCCGTCGAGTTGAGGCCACAGATCAGCGCCCGCTTGATGACCCGCGAAGCCGGGTGCGAGTCGCGGCTCGTGGTGATGCGGGCGCCCTTCTTGAGCACGGTGCCGTAGGCCATCGCCAGCTTGAGCGCCAGCTCGGCGGTGATGTCGACGTTGATCAGCCCGGTGACGCCGTCCTTGCCGAAGAGCTGCGACGTGCCGCGCGACTCCCAGATGATGCTGGAGTGGATCTGGGCGCCGGCGTCGACGGTCTTGTAGGGGTAGATCTTGACGTCGGGGGCGATGTACGCCTGCTCCCCGATCACGCACTCGTCGCCGACCGCCACGCCCTCGCTGAACGTGGCCCCGGCCTTGACGTCGCAGTTCTTGCCGAGAATGGTGCCCAGGACCTTGGCGGAGGATCCGACGTAGGTGTTGGCGCCGATGACGCTGTTGCGCGTCTCGGCGTGCCCTTTGACGACGACGTTGCTGCCCAGCACCGAGTACTGTCCGATCGTCGCGGTGCGGTCGATCTTGGCGTAGTTGCCGACGAAGGCCGGGCCGGTCATGTTCTCGAGCGAGTCGAGGTTGATGCCGTCGCCGAGGAAGATGCGGTCGTGCAGCTCGATCCCGGGGATCGCGGCCTGGACCTTGCCGTCGAGGAGGTCGCGATTGGCGGCCAGGTACTGCGGCAGGCTGCCGATGTCCTGCCAGTAGCCGTCGGCGACGTAGCCGTACAGGGGCGCGCCCATCTCGAACAGCTTCGGGAAGAGGTCCTGGCTGAAGTCGTACTGGGTGTCTGCCGGGATGTGGTCGAAGACCTCGGGCTCCAGCACGTAGATGCCGGTGTTGACCGTGTCGCTGAACACCTGGCCCCAGGTGGGCTTCTCGAGGAAGCGCTCGATGCGGCCTTCCTCGTTCACCACGACGACGCCGAACTCCAGCGGATTCTCGACGCGCTTGAGCGCGATCGTGACCATCGCTCCGCGCTGCTTGTGGAACGCGACGATCTCGGTGAGGTCGAAGTCGGTGAGCGCGTCTCCGGAGATGACGATGAACGTGTCGTCGCGCAGGTGGTCCTCGGCGAGCTTCACGCTCCCGGCCGTGCCGGCGGGCGCCTGCTCCACCGAGTAGTTGATGCTCATGTCGAGGGCCGAACCGTCGCCGAAATAGTCGCGGATCATCTTCGGCAGGAACATGAGGGTGACGACCGTCTCGTCGATGCCGTGGCGCTTGATGAGCTCGACGATGTACTCCATGCAGGGCTTGCCGCAGAGCGACACCATGGGCTTGGGCTGATTGCTCGTGAGCGGACGCAAGCGGGTACCCTCGCCGCCGGCCATGACGACTGCTCGCACGGGCCTCACCTTCGCTTTCGCTCGAGACTGGGCGGTCGCCGACTATGGTACCAGAGCGCCGAGAGGGGCCGCGCTCCTACGCGGTCCGAGACGGCCTGCCCTCGCTCCGCGCGCGTCGCACGAACTCGACGGCGCGGTACAGGTAGAGGAGCCCGCTGGCGACGTACAGCGTCGCGCCCACGGCGAAGAAGCCCCAGCCGAGGCCGCGCATGTCGATGATGAACCACTGGAGGGCGCAGATGAGGATGAAGTTGCTGGCCTTGCCCCAGCGGCTGATCTGCGGGCCCTGCTCGGTGTAGCGGCGCGTGGGGACGACGAGCGCGAGGATGATCCCGTCGCGCACGAGGAGCGGCAGCACGGCCCACCAGGGCAGCGTGCCGAAGTACCAGAGCATCGCCACGAGCGTGAAGAAGAACAGCCGGTCGACGATCGGGTCGACCCAGCGCCCGAACTCGCTCTGCACGTCGAAGCGCCGCGCGATGAGGCCGTCGGCGACGTCGCTGAGCGCGGCGAACAGGACGATCCAGGCGGTCGTCCAGGCTGCTCCGGGTGCGTACATGGAGTACGTCCAGACGATGAACGGCAGCGCCAGGAGGCGGGCGACGCTGAGGATGTTGGGCACGGGGCGCATGAGGCGCTGCATGGCGGCGAGTCTAGCAGACGGCACCCGCGCGCCTCGCGCATCGCACATGGGTGAAGGCGACGCTCATCCGGCCGCTGGAACTGCCGTGAGGCGATCGCCGCAGACTGTACCGGCGCGAGGACATGCGGCGCTGCGTTGACGCGCTGATGAAGTAACCAGTACGCTACGCCCTGCGACGGGGCGTAGCGCAGCCTGGTAGCGCACCCGGCTGGGGGCCGGGCGGTCGCTGGTTCAAATCCAGTCGCCCCGACCATTGAGGGGCCGGCATTCACCAGAATGCCGGCCCCTAAGTCATGTCACGGCGTCAAGAGGATGTGGAGAGTTGGGTCACTGTGGGGGGCCAGGGGTCGCCCGTTCAAGTCTGGCCACGCCGACGATCGTCTTCCCCTCAGCCCTCCCGCCCTTTCGCTGCCGGCTCTCGCGGCGCGTCCGCGCGCTCCCAACGGCAGCGGCACCACTTGTAGGCGCAGGACGCGTTCGGGATCGGCATCAGCCGCAGGGCGTCGGCAACTGTCATGACGCGTGCGCCGACGCGGCGGCACGCGGCGCAGGTGTCGTCGTCGGCCGCCGCCACCCCGACCTGCGCGACGCCTGTCTCCGCGAGTGCACGCAACTCGGCCCTCCGTGCGAGGCGCGTGACCTGAAGGGCATCGCGACCCTCTTCGTCGAGCCACCAGGCCTGCACCTCGTAGAGGACGGCCAGCCGCGCCCAGTCGTGCTTGCGCGCGGCCTCCTCGATCTGCCTGGCGCGCTCCGGATCGTCCGCGCCCGGGCCGCCGAAGGCGTCCTCAGGCGTCCCAGAGGCAGTGTCCAGAGCCGCGGCGGTTGCGGCGGGATCCGGAGCTGCGGCCGTTGCGGCGCGGTCCGGAACCACGGCGGTTGCGGCGGGATCGGCAGGTTCCGTGGCCGGCACGGCAGAGAGGGCGCTCACGGCCTGCTCCGGCGGCCCGACCGTCGTTGCTTGGTGCGTGCCCGCGGTCGCGGGTGGATCAGCGTGCCACTCGACGGCGTGGCTTGGGCGGGCGGCAACGCCGCTCTCAGCCTGTGCGCGGGCGCCGACCCAGGCCCGGAGCCCGTCCATCGGCCACACGAGGTGACCCTGGCGCCCAAACTCGAAGACGTCCTGGGCCCTGATCGGTCCGTGGCCCTCGAGCACGAAGGCACCGTCTGCATAGGTGACCGTCTTGCCGACCCACGTGGTGGTCGGGCCGAACGTTGCGACCAGCATCTTCCCCCCATGCTCACGGCGCGATTCCGGCATGGTAGCGCCACCGTCATGTGTCGACAAGAACCCCCAGGACCCTTAGCGCCTCGCGCACGCTCGAGGGGGGTCCGCCGGCGCAGTCCCCGCCGCCCGCTTGGGGCATGCTGCTAACCACCGACTCCCGTACGCGCCGCGACCGGTCCTTCGGCCGGTCGCGTCACTCCCCAGTTGCGCGGGGGGCTACAGTCCTAGAAGCCGACGACGGCGGTCTGCGAGTGCCCGTTGCCGCCGTTGCCGTTGTGCGGGTGCGCCAGCGCGTCGCCGATGTCCTCGGGCACGGGCAGGCTGCGAAGCAGGATCCCGTAGAGCTTGTCGGCGAGCTCGGGGGCGTTGTCGAGCACATCCGCCACCTGGCGCAGCCGGTACTCGACGAAGAAGTCCGCCTCTACGCACAGCGCCTCGGCGATGACCGCCATGACGGGATCCGCGGGGACCGGCCTGGTCCCCTTGGTGAGGTGGTTGAGATAGCCGGCGGAGAGCTTCGTCTTGTAGGCGAGCTGCCGGTAGCTCAGGTGGCGCTCCTCCATCAGGCCCTTGAGGGCCTCGGGGAAGCGCGCGCTCGAGAAGCGGTTCTTGGCGATGGGTGTCGTGTACAGGGCGCTCATTGCAGTTACAGGTATCGCCCGAACCCCGCGGATACTTGAGAGCCAAGCTAGGAGGCGTTGTCAGGGCAGGCAACGCCTCCGGTGCAGTCCCTCACCTCCGCCTCAGTTCGAGGCGGGATCCCGAAGGGAGATGCGCTGGACCGACAGGACCCGCAACGGGTCGCCGTCAATGCGGAACACGACCCCCCGGGCCGCACCCGACTGCTGCATCAGGGCGACAGCCTCGCCCGGCGTCGTGTACGTGGCGAGATTCCGGCCCGCGTAGTACACGATCTGCGGCCACGCGGCGCGCACGCTACCCTCGACGAACACCACCTCGTCCGGTCGGGACGTGGACGCGATGCTCTGCCCGACGTCCCGATACATGCTCGTGGTGCTCAACTTCGCCATGATCACGAATTGGGCCGCTGACGCGACGACCATCAGCGTCACCGCGAGGACAGCAATGCGACGCCAGGCTGGGCGATCCCGCCAGAGAACGCTCAGCTGCGCCCACAGGACGCCCGCAAGGATGGCTATCAGGATGGAGGTCTTGAGCACCGAGAAGTCGTGCTCCGCCGACCACGCCGAGAGCAGGGCATGATGGATGAGGATGGGGATGCCGGCCACGACCAGGACCGCAAGGACTCCGATGCGGTCGAAGGAGGCGACAGCCGGCGCCGGCTGTCGCTGCCGAGACCGGCGCAGCGAGACGAAAAGCACCACGAGCGCGGCCAGCACGATGAGCTCCCAGGTGTAGCCGAAGGCGTAGTTTCTCGCGATCCGCAGGTAGGTCATCGGATCCAGAGGCGAATAGAGCTTGTCGGTCTCTCCGGAGCGCACCGCCGCCTTGGTGGCCAAGGCACGGAGCCACGCCGACAGGCCGGCGATGGAGGAGTAGTGCACGGCCACGGTGACCAGGGCGAGGGACGCGCCCCCGACAGCCGAGACCAGGAGCGGCAGAAGCCTGCGCCGGGAGTGCGAGAAGACCACGTACCCGGCGACCGCTGCCGCAAACAGAACCCCGATCCACTCAGACATGACCATGCAGTACGTCACCAGTCCGAGCACGAGCGCAAGCCTCGGCGAGACCCTGGGCGCCTGCACCCCCCGCAGGAAGACGTAGACGCCGGCGGCAAAGGGCAGCTGGACGAACATGTCGGCCATGTACGAGATCGACTGGAACCAAAGCGCGCAGGGTGCGAAAACGAGGAAGATGAAGGCGACGTAGGCGGGCGCGCGCGGCCCGGCGTCGTTCCCGTGCGCCGTCAGGCGGCGCACGGTCAGAAACACGAACACCGCCGTGAAGAACTGGCAGAGAACGTTGAACCAGCGCAGAGCGGGCGGGCTCGGCGCCAGCTGAAGCGCGCGCATGAGCAGGTACGGCGCCACGTACGAAAGCGAAGGATACGAAGTGTAGTAGTAGTCGCCCTGCGCGTTGTGCACGCTCGCCCAGTTGTTGATGTTCTTGTCGGTACGCAGCGGATAGCTCATCACGGGGAGGAAACGGTCGGCGATGATGCGTCCCTCGTGCCAGATCCGCTGCGTCGTCAGCACTGTCGACGTCGTCGTCTCGTAGTACGCCCCCAGAGGGCGGCCGAGGAAGGGGGCGCGGAAGGCCATACTTAGCGCGAAGATCCCCGCCAGAACGAGTGCCGTTCTAAGGGCCGGTGACTTGGGGAGGGGCACGCCCATGGCCCTACTACTGCTCGTGGTAGACGGCGTCTTCATTGACTGCCCAAGGATCGAGGGCATCCTGCCCGCCTATCTCGGCAGCCGCGACCAGGGCCGTCATCATCGAGTGATCCATGTTGTTGTAGCGGTGCTGCCCGTTGCGGCCCACGCAGACCACATTGGGCAGGGCGCGAAGCCAGGAGCGGAGCGGCGCGAACGAGCGCGCGTGGTCGCGCCAGTTGACTGGGTAGGCATCCGGGACTCTGGTCACCTGCGTGCGCAGCAGCGATCCGCGCTCCAGCAGCCCAAGGGCGCGGAGCTCATTGGCCGCCAGGGCGGCTATCTCCTCGTCGGGACGCGACCATAGGTCGTCGCCGGGGTCGCCGAAGAACTCCGCGCCGAGACAAGACGTCCCAGCTTCCGCCACCATGGCGGGGCTCCAGTTCCCGAAGTTCTGCACACGCGCAACGCGCACGGTCGCTGAGTGCACGTAGATCCAGTTGTCCGGAAACAAGTTGGTTCGGTCGACGACACAGGCCGCCACGAGGAAGCCGCGATACTCGAGGGCGGCAGCCGCCTGCTCGACGAAGCCCGGCTTCTGCGGGAACCCGGCGACGAGGTCCCGCAGCGGCATGCTCGAGACGAGCCAGTCACAGGCATGAGTGCGCTCCTCGCCTCCAGAGTCCCTCGTATGCACCCCCACGACCGTGGGTCCATCCTCCGGGCCTTCTGTCTCGAGCTCGACCACGCGTTCGCCGAGAGCGATCTCCACTCCCAGCGCTCGGCACTTTTCGGCACACGCCTCCCAGAGCTGCCCTGGGCCGAGCCGAGGATAGCGGAACTCGTCAATGAGTGTCGTAATCGCGTTGCCGCGACCGAGGCGGGCCGCATTCAGGAGTGCCTTGCCGAGGGAGAGGTCCCTGATGCGCTGGGCTGCCCAGTCGGCGCTGATCTCGCTGCAAGGACGCCCCCACACCTTCTCCGTGTACGACTCGAAGAACATGCGGTAGAGCCGGCGCCCGGAGCGGTCGACGACCCAGGCCTCAAAACTCTGGGCATCGGTGTCGCGCCGAGCGCGCGCGGCGACGTAACTGGCAAGCACGAGGGCCGACCGGCGCACGCTCATGTTGGTCAGGGCGTTGCCGAGCCGAAGCGGATAGTCGTAGAACTTGCCGTCGTAGTAGATCCGCGAGAGGCGGGGCCGGACGAGCAGAGGCTCGTCGGCGAACTCGTCCCAAAGGGCGTCCACCTCCGCCGACTTCGTGAAGAACCGGCGCCCGCCCAGGTCGTAGCGATTGCCGTCCATGCGCTCGGTCCGGGAGATACCGCCGATCTTGGCAGACGCCTCCAATACCAGAGGGCGAAGACCGGCGCGCGCCAGTGCGTAGGCGGCGGCGAGCCCCGCCGGTCCGGCGCCGACGACGACCGGGCGCACCGCTCCAGCGGGGGCAGTCACGTCAGCGCTTGATGTCTCGATAGACGAGACGGCGACGAGCCAGGAAGTTCCAGAAGAAGACAAGTACGAGGGCGATCGCCTTGGCCGGGAGCAATGGGAGGCCGAGGAGCCCGAACGTGAGGAAGAGGATCAGCTCCGTGAGCAGCACGCCTGCCACGCCGATGACGGCGTAGGAACTGAGCTCTGCCCAGAAGCCCAGGCGCGACGCCTGAAAGACGAACGAGCGAGCAAGGGCGAAGTTGACCAGAAGACCGGCCGTGAACGAGACTGCCGCGGCGAATGTGTAGTGCACGTCAAGCCGCGAGACCATGAGCCACAGAAGACCGGCGTCCACAGCGGCCGCCACGACTGCCACCAGAAGGTACCCGAGTAGCTGGGGGAAGAAGCCGGTTCGCGGCATAGGTCCCGCTCGCCGCATGTCGGTCGATGCCTCCCCCATGCGGGCGATACTACCATCGCCCAGCGCCCGTCCCCAACCGGCCTGCCAAGGCCGGCGGAAAGGCGAAGTCACAGGGGCCGGCATGAGGCTGAGTGCGGGTTGCGGCCCCGCAGGCGGCGACTCTGGCAGATCAGCGCCCGAGCAGCTCCCGCAGGGCGGCGGCGAGGCCCGCGTGCGGCACGTCGCGCCGCTCGCCGCCGGCGCGCTCCTTGAGCTCGACGACGTCCTCCGCCGCTCTCTTCCCCACCACGACCTGCGCCGGGCAGCCGAGCAGGTCGGCGTCCTTGAACTTGATGCCCGGGCTCACGTCGCGATCGTCGAAGAGGACGTCGAAGCCCTCTGCCGCGAGCTCCGCGTAGAGCTCCTCCGCGAGCGCGGCCTGCGTCTCGTCCGAGGCGCGCACGAGCACGAGGTGGACCTCGAACGGGGCGATCGCCGCCGGCCAGGCGATCCCGTTGGCGTCGTGGTGCTGCTCGACGGCGGCCGCGGCGACGCGCGCCAAGCCGATGCCGTAGCTACCCATCACGATGTCCTGCGCCTTGCCGTCTTCGTCGAGGAACGTGGCGCCCATCGGCGCCGAGTACTTGGTGCCGAGCTGGAAGATGTTGCCGACCTCGATGACGCGCGCGCCCTGCAGCTCGCCGTCGCACTGCGGGCAGGCGTCGCCGGAGCGCGCCTCGCGCAGGTCGGCGAAGACAGCTTGCGGCACCTGCGCGAGCGTGACGCCGGCCAGGTGGTAGTCGGGCTTGTTGGCGCCGGCGACGTAGACGCCCCGGCGCAGCTCTTCGTCCGCGTACACGGGCAGCGGCGTCGGCACCGGCCCGACGAACCCCGGCGCGACGCCCTGCGCCGCGACGACCTCGTCCGCGGTCGCCAGCCGAAACTCGGCGCCCAGCACCTTGCGCAGCTTCAGCTCGCCGAGATCGTGGTCGCCGCGCAGCAGCACCATCGCCGGCGTGGCAGCCTCTCCCCCGCTCCGCGCTCCGGCGCCGCTGCCGCCACTCTCGACCATGATCACGAGCGCCTTTATGAACGCGCCTTCCGGCGCCCCGAAGAAGGCGCTGACCGCGGCGATGGTGTGGGCGCCGGGGGTGAGGATCTCGCCCTCGAGCTCCACCGCTGCCGGCGCTTCTCGGTCGGCGCCGGCTCTGGCGAGCTCGACGTTGGCCGCGTAGCCGCACTCGCGGCAGGAGACGATCTCGTCCTCGCCGGCATCGGCGTAGGCCATGTACTCGTGGCTCACGGAGCCGCCCATCATGCCCGAGTCGCCCTCGACCATGAGCACGTCGAGGCCGCAGCGCGCGTAGATGCGGTCGTAGGCCCCGATCTGCTTGCGGTAGCTCTCCTGCAGCGCTTCGAGGCTCACGTCGAGGCTGTAGGCGTCCTTCATCGTGAACTCGCGCGTGCGCAGGATGCCGCTCTTGGGACGGGCCTCGTCGCGCTCTTTGGTCTGGATGTGGTACCAGGTCTGCGGCAGCTGCTTGTAGCTGTGGACCTCGCGCGCTGCCAGCCAAGTGACGACCTCTTCGTGCGTCATCGCCAGCGCCATGTCGGCGCCCTTGCGGTCCTTGAAGCGGAAGAGCTCCTCGTGGATGGCGTCCCAGCGGCCAGATTGCTGCCAGATCTCGGCCGGATTGATCACCGGCATCAGCATCTCCTGGCAGCCGATGGCGTCCATCTCCTCGCGGATGATGGCGGCGATCTTGCGCATCACGCGCCAGCCGGCCGGCAGGTACACGTAGATCCCGGCCGCGAGCTGGCGCACGAGGCCGGCGCGCACCATCAGCTTGTGGCTGACGGCTTCGGCGCCGGCCGGATCCTCTTTGACGGTGGGCAGCAGCAGCTGGCTCGCGCGCATGGAACTCCTCCGCGACATCGACCTGGTCGGAGCGTGCATGATACCACCGCGTGCGCGGGCTCCCGCGTGGCCGGCAGGCACGATACGTTGAGGTCGTCACCCTGGGCGAATATACTGGCCGACAGAACGCGGCTCGGGGCCGGGCTGCGGTGTGCGAGTCTACCTAGGGGGCGATGGTCCGAGTGGTGCCGGTACGCGAAGTTGTGCTGCACGGCGACATGCGTGCGCCCAAGCCCCTCACCCAGCGGCTTCTCGGCCGCTACGCGTCTCGGCGAGCCTTCAGTGTGGTCGCTCTCGTGCTCCTCGACGTGCTGTCGGTCACGCTCGGGGCTCTGGCCGTCTCCTGGGGCGACGTCCACCCGCAGGTCTGGGTCGCGGCGATCGTCGTGACCGTGGTCTGTGCGGGCGCGCTGGGGCTGTACGGGCTTCGCTGGCGCCGCAGAGACCATCGCCACATCGTGATGTGGGCGACGCTCATCCTCCCGCTCTTCCTCTGCGTCCTCGTGTTGTTCGGCGAGGTCCAGCGCGGCGGCGTGCTCGTCCTGGGCTGGGCGGTGGCCGTGGTGGCCGCCGTCACCTTGCGCTGGGCCTACGAGGTGGGGATCACCCGCATGCTCGGCGCCAAGTCGGGGACGCAGCACGTGATCGCCATCGGCGACGCAGTGACTTGCGGCTCCCTGATCAGCATCCTCAATCGCGGCAACGGCCGCACCGGCATCCGGCGGTACACGCTGATCGAGACGGTGCCGGTCGGCGACCTCGACCGCCTCGCGCTGGCGGCGCGCACGAGCGGCGCCAGCGAGATCCTCGTCTCGCGCCTGGAGACGGTGGACCCGCGGCTCGACGACGTGCTCGACGTGGCGCGTCGCTACCACATGAACGTGCTCGTCGCGGCAGAGACCCTCGGCGACGAGGCCGTCTGCCAACTGCCCGGCGCCGGCGCGCCGGTCTTCGCGGTGCGCGCCTCGCAGTCGCGGCGCTGGCGCTTCGTCGTCAAGCGCGTCTTCGACGTGGTCGTGGCGTGCGCGCTGCTTCTGGTCTGCTCCCCGTTCCTGCTGCTCGCCGCCCTCATGATCAAGCTCAGCTCGCGCGGGCCCGTGATCTTCGTGAGCTGGCGCATGGGCGTCGGCGACCGGCCGTTCGCCTGCTTGAAGTTCCGCACGATGGTGGCCGACGCCGAGACCCGCCAGGCGGAGCTCGAGAGCGTCAACGAGGCCGACGGCCACCTCTTCAAACTGGCCGACGACCCGCGCGTCACGCGCATCGGCCGCTTCCTGCGGCGCACCTCCCTCGACGAGCTGCCGCAGCTGCTGAATGTCGTCATGGGCCAGATGAGCCTCGTCGGGCCGCGGCCACTGCCGCTCAGGGACGTCCGCCTGCTGGAGGACACCGACAAGGTGCGCCACGTCGTCCTGCCGGGCATGACCGGCCTCTGGCAGGTGAGCGGGCGCAGCAACATCAGCGCCGACGACATGCTGAGGCTGGACCGCGAGTACGTCGAGTCGTGGTCGATCGGCCTCGACGTCTCCATCCTCGTGCGGACGGTCGCAGTTGTCTTCACCGGCCAAGGAGCTTGCTGATGCCGCGATCGGTCGTCACCGGCGGCGCCGGCTTCCTCGGCTCGCACCTCTGCGAGCGGCTGCTCGCCGAGGGCCACGACGTGCTCTGCCTCGACAACCTCGACACCGGCTCGCTGCAGAACATCGAGCACATCCGCGACTCCGCCTTCGAGTTCCGCAACGTCGACGTCGTCGAAGCGGTCGAAGTGAGCGGCGCGGTCGCCAATGTCTTCCACCTCGCCAGCCCCGCCTCCCCCATCGACTACCTGCGCCTGCCCCTGCACACGCTCAAGGTGGGCTCCTACGGCACGCATCACGCTCTCGGACTCGCCAAGTTCAAGCGCGCGCGCTTCCTGCTCGCCTCGACCTCCGAGGTGTACGGCGACCCCGAGGTCCACCCCCAGCCCGAGACGTACTGGGGCAACGTCAACCCCATCGGCCCGCGCGGCGTGTACGACGAGTCCAAACGGTACGGCGAGGCGATGACGATGGCCTACCACCGCCAGCAGGGCGTCGACACGGCCATCGCGCGCATCTTCAACACCTACGGCCCGCGCATGCGCCCCAACGACGGACGGGCCGTGCCTACCTTCCTGCGGCAGGCGATGCTCGACAAGCCCCTCACCGTGTTCGGCGACGGCTCTCAGACGCGGTCGTTCTGCTACGTCGACGACCTCGTCGAGGGCCTCATCAGGCTGGCCTTCAGCGGCGAGCACACGCCGGTCAACCTCGGCAACCCCGCGGAACTGTCGTTGCGGGAGCTCGCCGAAGTCGTGATCGAGGTCACCGGGGCGAAGAGCATCATCGTCCACCAGGCGCTGCCCCTGGACGACCCCAAGGTGCGGCAGCCGGACATCGCCAAGGCCGTCCGGCTGCTGGGCTGGGAGCCCTCGATCGAGTTGCGCGATGGGCTGGCGCGAGTCTGGCAGCACGAGCGCCACACGCAGAACCACGCGGTCACGGGGCTGCGCAGCGGCGTCCCGCTGGAGCCGACTACTTAGTCTCGGCCCCCAGGACGACTACCCTCACTGCACGTTCCTGAACGCGGTCCAGCTCTTCTTGAGCGTCCCGTCTATCTTCTGAAGGCCCGTGTACACGCCATCCGTGTCGGGGTGAGCCGGATTCGGCGCCCAGTCTCTGAGCATGTACCAGATGAGCGCCTTCACCTGCTTGTGGGAGCGAGCCATCGCATAGGCCTTGGTGAGGTAGGCCGCCTGCGTGGCCTCGGAGACCTGGATCCCGAACTGAGGGTTGAAGCCGGTCCCGTATCCGTACTCGGTGATGTAGAACGGCTTGCTCGGGAACATGTTCAGAAGGACGCTCAGATTGGCCAGGTTGACCATGTGCGCCGGGTCTGAAGGCATCTGATTGGGTGCGGTGTTCACCGACCCGAGGACCTGGTACGGGTGGTGCGAGTAGGCGTCGAAGTACCTGTCCATGTGGTGCTTCTTCAGGTTGCGAGCCCAAGAGATGGGCGAGGTGGAGCCGGTACTGTTGTTGCCGTAGGGCGCGGTGCCGCCGGCGATGACGATGTACGAGGTGCTGACGCTCTTGACGCCCTGCCAGCAGGCGCGCAGCATCGCGTCGTAGACGCGTACTCCGTAGTCTCCCACCTTGCCACGCCGCTGCGGATACAGAGTCCGCGAGATGTTGGGCTCGTTCCACACTTCAAACCTGGTCGCGCCCAGAGGGCCGAGCTGTGCGGCGAGATACGTGATCATGCCTCGAAAGGCCGTCACGACGCGCGCGTTCTTTGGGTCGATCGCGAACCATGGACCGTACCCGGTCGCGAAATCCGTGGGAGGCGAGGCCCAGAGACGCTCGTCGCTCGCCCATCGGGGCACGCTCGTGGGCGTGAGGATGACCTTGATGTGAGCGGCCGTGAGCATGCCCACGATCATCCTCAGCCGATTGACATAGGCCTGATCATACGTGGCGCCTGCTCGACCGGGCGCCTTTGGCTGCAGGCCGTCCCAATAGACGAGGACGCGAGTCCAGCTCGCATGAAGACCTGGCGTCGCCGCGGACCCGAGCCCCATCGTCGCGATGATCTGAGCGGCCGCGACCGCGTCGACTGACGGCGGATACGCAGGATTCTGCTCCAGCTGAAAGTCGACCACGCCCTTGATGGATGCAGCTGAAGCCTTGGGCGCCCCTCCGGCGAGCGGTGAGAACAGCGCGAGCCCCATGGCCGCGACGAAGCAGAATACTGCAACGGCTCCTCCGAGTGCCGGTTGGGCTCTCATCGGCGCTACTCGCGACACCTGCAGCGACTCCCGCCGGTCGGCTTCAAGGCACGCGAGCGAAGGCGCTCCAGCTCTTCTTGAGCGTCCCGTCAACCTTCATGAGGCCGGTGTACACACCACCCGTGTTCGGCTTGGCCGGATTCGGCGCCCAGTCTCTGAGCATGTACCAGATGAGCGCCTTCACCTGCTTGTGGGAGCGAGCCATAGCATAAGCCTTCGTGAGGTAGGCCGCCTGCGTGGCCTCGGAGACCTGGATCCCGAACTGAGGGTTGAAGCCGGTCCCGTATCCGTACTCGGTGATGTAGAACGGCTTGCTCGGGAACATGTTCAGAAGGAC
>CAIWHY010000090.1 GCA_903912585.1 uncultured Thermoleophilia bacterium
CCGGCCGCTGCGCAACAAGCCGGCTGCCTCAGAGTGGCCTCAGAGCGACCTCTCGGCGGCCCGATTCAGTACTGCGAGGAGTACGTCGTCGTCCACATCTGCGGGCCCATGCCCCGGTGGACGGCGTAGCAGGTCGCGAAGATCTGCGCGACCGGGTCGAGGATGCTGGCCCCGCGGTACGGGTTCCAGGAGGAGGCCCAGGTGCCCGTGTAGTACTGGAACAAGCCCTTGTACGACGAACTGGCGCCGGCGAAGCGCTGGCCGTTGGACTCGCGGATCATCATCCGGTAGATGCCGTCCGCGTTCACGTGATACTTGGCCGCGGCCACGGCGATGATCGGCCGCCAGGCGCCCTTGTGCGCCCAGCGCGCCATCTGACGCTGCGTGTGATAGGCGGACCGGAGGTGCCGCAGGATCCGCTCCCAGCGCCGCACCAGACGCTGTGCCCGCGCGACTTGCGCCTTGAGCTGGTCGACCGTGGTGGTAGTGGAAGACGCCGCTGCGGCTGCGGACGCAGCCGGTGCGACAGGCGCCGTGGGGGCAGTCGAGCCGACGAGCGCGGCGGCGAGAGCCGCCTGGGCGTCCTGCAGGCGCTGCCGGGCCCGCTGGAGCCTGGAATCAACCCTGTGCAGTCTGGCGCTCAGGGTGGCCGCCTCCGCCTTCTGCGGCGTGACGGCGGTGGCGAGTGCTGTGGCGACGATGGTGATCGCGAGGATCGCGATCAGGCTCTGGCATCGGGTCACAACGTCCTTTCGACGTGATTTCCCCGGCGGGCAGCGGTTTCACCTGTACCCGGGGGGCGTTCGGCGTCTTGGCCGCACTGAGCCCGACAGGCCAACGCCAGAAGTGATGAGGGGGGTGACGCGAAGGCGAACGGGCTGTGGGGGCGTGCGCAGACGCCTCTGTTGTTCGTTCGAGATAATAATCTAGCGCGAACGCGCTGCGCATGCAACCCTCTATCGGCCTGACGCGGCAAGCTCGACGATCCAGCCGAGCACGTGGGGGCGCTCCTCGAGGAGGTCGAATCCGGCCTCGCGGATCGCCGCCAAGGTGTCCCTGTCGAGCCGGCAGCCGCCGGCCAGCGACGCCCACGCCGGCGCGGCCAGGCTCTGCAGCCGGCGGCCCGGCTGCCAGCTCAGGTGCACGTGCTCGATGGCGAGCAGGCGGCCGCCGGGGACGAGCACGCGGCGGAGCTCGGCGAGCGCCGCGGCGGGATCTTGCACCGTGCACAGGCAGAAGGTGGCGACCGCGGTGTCGAAGCTCCCGTCGGGGAACGGGAGCGCCTCCGCCGAGCCCTCGACGATGCGCACGCTGGCCGCCGCCCCGGCCGCCCGTCGCCGGGCGCGCGCCGCCATCTCCGGGTCGGGCTCGAGCGCGACGACCTCTAGGCCGGCGCCGTACCAGCGCAGCTGGCTGCCGGTGCCGGCGCCGATCTCCAGCACGCGGCCCCCGGCGCGCGCCGCGAGGCGGCGCCGCCAGGCGCCGATGGCGACGCGCTCGAACGGCCACATGAGCGCGTCGTAGGCGGCGGCGAAGCTGCCGCCCAGGGTTGTGTTAGCTGCCGTCATCGCCGAGACTTACGCCGTCCTTTCGCTGCCCCGTTCATGCCCGGGCGCGCGACGCCACACACACGGAGCATGGAGCCCATGGGCCTCTTCGACTTCCTCAAATACGACAAGGACGACCCCGGCGTGCAGCCCTCCCCCGAGATCGCCGCGGAGCTGCGCCGCATCGCCAACCTCTTCCTCGTCTCTGCCATCACTCTGGTGCTTTTCCTGCTGGAAGCGTTCGCGAAGACGCTGTCCGTCTCGTTCATCCCCAGCTCGATCTACCTCGTGTGGGGCGCCGTTCTGCTCGCGGGCATGGCCGTGACGTACGTCTACGCGTTGTACGTGACGGTAGCTGCGAGGCGTTGGGCGTGGGTCGTCCTGTGCGCCGTTCCGCTCCTCTCCGTCCCATGCGCTGTGGCGTATTCGTGGACGCGGCGCATGGAGATCGAGCGCGACGCCTTCGGCGAGAAGCGCCCGCAAGCGCGCCAGCGGCGCGGCGGGCGCAGCTCCAAGCGCTGACCCGTTCCGGGGAGGCAGCAGATCAAGAAGACCATCCGCCATATTCTCGTCTTCGCGCTCATCGTCGCGGCCCTGTATCTGCTGCTGCCCAAGGTCGTCAACACCGAGGACAGCTTCGCGATGCTGTCTCACGCGAGCTACGTCCTCCTCGCCTTCGCCGTCGTGCTCGAGGTCTGCGCCCTGCTCGGCTACGCGAACCTGACACGCTTCATCCTGCGCGTGCTCGACGTCCGCCTGCGCCTCCCCGACGTGCTTGCGATCACGCTCAGCGGCCTCGCCGTGAGCCACGTGCTCTCCGCCGGCGGAGTCGGCGGCTGGGTCGTGACCTACAACGCACTGCGCAAGCGCCAGGTGCCGCACGGGCTCATCTTCGTCGTCATCGCGGCCCAGCAGTTCTTCAATTACGCCGTGCTGTGGTTCTTCTTCGCGCTCGCGCTGATCTACCTCGTGGTGGCGCGCGGCGAGTCGATCCTGAGCTACCTCGCCGCGATCGTGCTGATCGTGTTGCTGCTGTGGCTGACCGCGTACGGCGTCTACCTCTACAACCACCGCTCGCGGATGCGCCGCCGGGTCGCCCAGGTCGCGCGGCTCGTGAACCGGGTGATGCGGCGGCAGGTCGTCCACGAGGCGCACATCGACGGCTGGCTCGACAACCTCTTCGCCGGCATGCGCCGCATGACGTCCCACCGCGGCGCCCTGCGCACGACCACGGCGCTCGCCTGCGTGTACTGGACCTGCGACCTGCTCTGCCTCTACGTCACGTTCCGCGCCTTCGGCTACTCGCTCGGCTTCGCCTCCCTGGCCGTCGCCTACGTGGTGGCCTACGCGGTCGGGACGCTGGCGCCGACGCCCGGCGGGCTGGGGGCGATCGAAGGCATCATGATCGCCGTGTTCGTGAGCTTCGGCGTGCCTTCCGCGACCGCCGTCGCGGTCGTCCTCGTCTACCGCCTCATCAACTTCTGGCTGCCGATCCTGCCCGGCTTCGTCGCATACCTGGTCGTCAAGCCGGGGCGCACGCCGGTGGCCGAGGGCGAGGTGGAGGAAGCGGCCGAGGAGGTCGCCGGGTACCGCTAGGCCCCGGGCGGCAGCCTGTAGATCTTGAGCACCGGCCCGCGCTGGCCGGGTCCGGGCCGGAACTCCTTGACCAGCGTCCCCGTCTGCTCCAGTTGCCGGTAGAAGTCGACGAGATACGGGTAGCTGCCGGCGGCGGCGAACACGCGGTCGTACACCTTGGAACTGACGACGACGTAGCGCACACGCCTGCTCTCGAGGAAGCTCACCGAACGCTGCTTCGCAAGAGTCCCGGGCAGCGGCAAGGGGATCTTCACGATCTTGTACGCCTTCTGCACCAGCCCCGCCTGGTCGGAGTAGGGCTTGTCGAGGAGACCGACAAGCTGCGGGCTGTAGTTCTCCATGGCGATGACCGTGCCCGAGGGGATCGTACGCTCGATCCAGTCCTTGGCCACGGCGCGCGTGTCGGTGCCGGAGAGAGCGCGGTCAAAGGAGACCGCCGACGCCAGCGGCAGGACGCACGCGACCGCGAGCACGGCGGCCACGAGCGGCAGCGCGACGCGGCGCCACGAGGGGCGCAACCCGGCGAGCTCGAGGCAGAAGCGGACCGCGAACAGGATCAGGAGCGGTGCGATCGGCAGCAGGTAGCGGTCGGCGAGTTCCTTCCAGGTGCTGATGTACAGGTAGTAGAGCACCACGTAGGGCGCGACCATCAGGTCGAGCCGCGTGCGGCGCCAGAAGGCCCATGCGATGCCGGCGATGCCGAGGACGACGAGCACCATGCCGATGCCGCCGCCGAGGTTGGTGTGGAGGTTGTACCAGAACCCGTTGCCGACGTTCTCGAATCCCAGCCAGCCGCGGCCCATGATCTCGTTCTGGCGCGCGAAGTCCTTGACGAAGCGCCGCGCGTCGAGCACGACGAACGGCGAGCCGGCGACGAAGGCAAGCAGCATCGGCACGTACACGCGCAGCACGAGCAGCCGCGCCCAGAGGCGCGCCGCGCGAGCGCCTGCGGCGGCGCGGCGCGCCACCTCCTCGCGGCACGCGTAGAGAGCCGCGACCGTCGCCGGCAGCACCAGCACCCCGAGGTTGTACTTGGTCGAGGTGGCAAGGCCGGCCGCGAGCGCTCCTCCGATCAGCCAGCGCCGGCCGCGGCCCTGCGCCGCCTCGAGCAGGAGCCAGATCGCGAGCAGCGCCAGCGCCGTGGCCGTCATGTCGGTGACCGCCACGTGCGAGTAGGTCACCGCCAGCGGCGCCACAGCGAGAAGAAGGGCGGCGGCGAGGCCGGCCGGGCGCCCGAAGGCGGTCCGGCCGATGCGGTAGAGGAAGTAGACGGCGGCCACGCCGGCGGCGGCCGACGCCAGGCGCCCGATGAGGAAGTACGGCCCGGGGTCGATCACGAAGGCGCGCAGCGTCAGCGGGTCGGCGTGCTTGACCAGCCACAGGACCGGCGTGGCGACGAGCGTCGCCGCCGCGACCAGGTAGAAGTAGAAAGACGGATAGAAGAAGAACCCCGGGTTCACGTGGCCCTGCGCGGCCCTGAACGCGATCGGCATCACCGTGTTCTCGTCGGCATTGATGAAGCTGTACGGCAGGCCCCAGGCGATGCCTTTGAGCCGCAGCGCGGAGGCGAGGATCAGCACCGCCGCGAGCAGTGCGGCGGCGAGCCACGGCCGGCTCCACCACTTGCGCGGGGAGTCGTTCACGCGCGCCGGGGGCGAGGGCGGGCCGCGCTGGTCAGCCCGCGAGCTCCTTCATGATGGCGACGCCGGCGCTCGTGCCCACGCGGCCGGCCCCGGCGTTGATCATGAGCTCGACGTCGCGGAGCGTGCGGATGCCGCCGGAGGCCTTGACGCCGATGCGCTCGTCGAGGCAGTCGCGGAGCAGCTCGACGTCGTGCACCGTGGCGCCCTTGGGGCCGACGCCCGTGGACGTCTTCACGAAGTCCACGCCGGCCTGCTCGCAGATCTTGCAGGCCATGAGCTTCATCTTGTTCGACAGGTAGC
>CAIWHY010000091.1 GCA_903912585.1 uncultured Thermoleophilia bacterium
GCCAGACGCCGGCCGGCCGCCCGGGCGCCCGCCCGCCCGTCCGAGGTCAGCGCGGCGCGCTCATCCCGCGCTCACTTCACCGTGTACGTGTGCGCGTACTTGGCGCTGTACGGCGCGATCCAGATGGGGTCCGTGACGATGGCGCCGTTGTCGTCCATCCACGTCGGAAACTGGCTGATGACCTGCTCGCGCACCCATCCCTTGTAGGTGCCGGGCGCGAGCTTGCCGAGCGGCACCCACCAGTCGATCGCCCACACGCCGGGATAGTTGACGCTGTCCCATTGGTAGGCGGCGTCCCAGTACCGCACGGCGCGCAGCGGGTCGGTGACCGTCTTGGACCAGGTCCCGTTGACCTTGTGGAAGGTGAACGTGCGCAGCATCGCTACCGGAGCGAGCTTGGCTCCTGTCTGGCTGTCGACCCATGTCGCGCCGACCACGATCTTCCAGGTGCGCGGGATGGCGCCGGTGTGATGGGTCATGGTCAGCGGGTCCGTGGGCCCGTTCCACGAGTCCCAGCCGCCCCGGAACGAGGTGATGTATGCGGTGTTGAGCTGGGCGTGGTCCCACGCCGGCGCGGGCGCGGCCAAAATTCCCAGCGCGAGCAGGACGAGCACGAGCAGAAGCAGTAGTCGTTTCATCGCTCCGCCTCCTTGAGGATGCGACGCGGTGCCCGCCTCGCTGCGTGACCCGTGGTCGCGGCGGCTTGGCCAGTGCACGCCCGCGTCGCGTGACCAGAGCCCAGTACCCCGGTCATACGCTTCCATTCCAAGGTACACCAGGGCAACGGTGACTAAGTGCGAGCGCCGGTGCTGCCGATGGAGACTACGGACGCGCGATGGACACCGACGACGACGATACGCCGCAGGCCGCGCCGCCGAAGACGCTCGAGGAGCTCGGCTACTCGGCTGGAGGCGGGCGCACGGCCGCGGGCGGCGGGCGGAATGGCGGCCGCGGCACGGCGGGCGCCGCGGCCAGACCGCCGGACGCGGACGCTGTGCTGCGGGAGGCCCTGCGCGCCGAAGCGCCCGCGCAGGGCCTCTGGAAGCGCACGCTCCAATGGATCGTCGCCGCCGGCCTGACGGTGCTGCTCGCCTGGCTCACGTACTCGCGCGACGGCTGGATCCCGTTCCTCTCCGGCGCCGACCTCGCGATTCACGAGTTCGGCCACCTGCTCACGTTCTGGGCGCCGGCGATGCTCTGCTCGTTCGCCGGTTCGTTCCTGCAGGTGGCCGCGCCGCTCAGCCTCGGCGCCTACTTCTGGGGGCGCAAGGACCGCTTCGCCGTGATCCTCTGCGGCGCCTGGGCGGCCGAGAACCTCAACAACGTCTCCGTCTACATCGGCGACGCGCAGCGCATGGTCCTGTCGCTGTTCGGCGACGACGGCTCCGGCTCCGGCCACGACTGGCACAACATCCTGCGCGACCTCGGCTGGCTGAACGCGACCGACGCGCTCGCGAACGCCGTGCGCGCGGCGTCGGTCTGCCTCTTCGTCGTCGCACTCGGCCTCGCCGTGCTCGGGTTCTACCGGGCGCACGGCGAGTAGTCGCGGCAAAGGCGCCCGCGCGGAGCGGCTTCCGGCCGGCTCGCGCTCGCGTCAGTCCGCCGGGCGGTACGTCCCGGCGCCGATGAGCCACGTGCCGTCGACCTTGCGCACGTAGCTGATCTTCTGCTGCACCTGGTAGCCCTGGGATGGGTTGGCATATTGGTAGCTCACCCAGCCCTCCCCCGAGCCTCGCGCGATCTGGACGAAGTCGCGCACGATATACACGCCCTTCGGGTCGCGCAGGTCCCAGCGGTTCTGGCCGACCTTCTGCGGCTCCGCCGGCAGGCACAGGGTGTTGCCCTTCATGTCGTAGGCGAAGACGTAGAGCCCGGCCCTGAAGAACGGGCCTGAGGTCTTCATGAACTCCGCGATGGCCTGCTTCTTGCCGTGCTCGCGGCCATACTTGAGCGCCTGCCCGACGAAGGCGACGACCTCACCCTTGCCCGGAGGCCTGACCGCCGCGGGCCCGTAGGTGCCGGACCCCAGGAACCACCCGTTGTCGACCTTCATCACGTAGCCGAGCTTGGGCTCCTGTTTGCCGCCGTTCGCCGGGTTGGGCCAGGTGAAGTAGAGCCAGCCGCTGCCCCTGTGCGCGAGCGACACGAGGTCGGCGATCACGGGAACGCCGTTGATGTCTTTCTTGGCCATCAGGTTCTTGCCGACGAGGGAGGCGTCCCCGCCATGCGCGATCACGGTGCCGCCGAAGTCGTAGGCGTAGATGTAGAGCTGACCCTGATGGAACTCGCCGCCCGGCGCCGTGAAAGCGGCGAGCGCCGCCTGTTTGCCGTGCGCCCCGGCGTAGGCGACCGCCCTGGCGACGAACGCCTTCACGTCCGCCTGGGTCGGCGCGGTCGTCACGGCCGTGCCGGACGTCGCGCCCTTGAACGGCCCTACGTGGCGCCCGGCGCAGACGATGTACTTCTGGCCGTCGCTGCCGGTGACCAGCTTGTAGTACGTCGACTTCAGGTACAGTCCGCCGGACCCCGGCTGCCTGTAGACGTACTGCTGCCAGCCGCTGCCGACCGCGAGCGCGCCGGCGACGATCTGGTCGCGGAACAACGTGCCGACGACATCGGGCTTGCCCCGCATGGACTGGCCGCGCACAGTGGGGTCCGGGTTCGCCACCAGCGTCACGTTCGTGTCGTAAACGAAGGCGTAGAGGCTGGGGTTGGCCGCGTCCTTGTAGGGCGCCTGACCGGCGTTGATGGCGGCGAGCGTGGTCGCCGCGTCCTTGCGGAGAGCCGCGGCGGTCACGCCGACGAGCGCCGTGACCTGCTGCCGGCTGATGGGCGCCGGCCGGGCGGAGCTGGGCGACGCGGAACTGCCGCCGCCCGGCGCCGACCCGCACCCCGCGAGCACCGCGAGGCCGAGCGCCAGCAGCGCCCCGGCAAGGACCGTCCATGGGATCCGTCTCATTTGTTCCTCCCTGATCGCCGCCGGCCTCTTCTTCAAGCTCTGCGCCAGCCGCGGTCTGGCCGGCCTACTGCCGTTGCCGCAGCGCGAAGCGCTCGGCCGGTCCTGGTCCTCTCGGGGCACGTGGCGGCCTCTTCACTCACGGTCGCCGCAGAGGGCCGCGGGTGAAACGCCGGTCCGGTCCCCCCGGACCGGGACGATCTAGACAAGCTGGCGCTCCGCCAGCCGGCGGAACAGCCCCGGCTTGGCGATGAGCTCCTCGAAGGTACCGCACTGGGCGACGGCGCCGTCCTCGAGCACGTAGATGCGGTCGGCGGCCTTGACCGTGCTGAGGCGCTGGGCGATCACGAGGCGCGAGGCGTTCATCTCCTTGAGGCCGTCCATGACGACCGCCTGCGTACGGTTGTCGAGCGCGCTGGTGGCCTCGTCGAAGAGCAGCACCGTCGGCTGCGTGGCCAGCGCTCGGGCGATCAGCAGGCGTTGGCGCTGTCCGCCCGACAGCGTGACTCCTCCCTCCGCCACGAACGTGAACATGCCCATCGGCATGGCCTCGATATCGGCGGCGAGTCCGGCGGCGCGCGCTGCTTCCCAGGCCTCGTCCTGGGTGAGCTGGGCGGCGCCGGCGATGTTGAGGTACACGGCGCCCGAGAAGACGCGGCCGTTCTGCAGGACGGTGCTGATCTGGCGCCTGAGCGCCGCGAGGTCGAGGGTGCGCAGATCCTGACCGTCGTAGTGGATCTCGCCGGCGAGCGGCTGTTCGAAGCCCAGCAGGAGGCGGAAGATCGTCGACTTGCCGGCGCCGGACGGGCCGACGATGGCGACGAACTCGCCGGGCCGGACCTCGAGCGAGACCTCGCGCAGCGTCGGCACGGCCGCATCCTCGTAGCCGAACGTGACCTTCGTCATCTCGATGTGGCCGCGCAGCCGCCCCGGGTCGGCCTTCGTCTCGGTGACTTCGGGCTCGGCCTCCAGCAGCGGCTTGGCGCGGCCGTACAGCGGCGCCACGTTGGTCAGCTGCGTGAGCGCCATGGCGAGCGCCAGAAGGCCGGCCAGCAGCTGGGCGAAGGCCGTCGTGTACGCCATGAACTGCCCTGTCTGATACGCCGAGCTCAGGAACAGGAAGTAGATGGCGAAGGCCCCGACCGAGCAGAGCAGCGGGTACGCGGAGTCGAACACGGTGCCGACGATGGCGATGCGGTCGGCCTTGACCGTGTGACGGCTCATGGCCACGAAGCCATCGCTCCAGCGCGCAAAGGCGCGTTCTTCGGCGCCGGTGTCGCGCAGCTTGGCGATCGCCGAGACGAGCTGGAGCACGTCGCCGGAGAGCTTGCCCTGCAGGGCGAAGACCGCGCGGCGCTCGCGGAGCTGGGCGAGGGCGACCACAAGCGACACCACCACGGCGACGACCACGAGCACAAGGGCCAAGGTGGCCAGCTCGGGGCTCATGAAGAAGATCAGGGCCAGGTTCACGAGCGAGAACACCGCGCCGAAGACCGACAGGACGACCGTATTGAAGATGATCGTGCTCATCTGGTTGACGCTCATCACGCGCATCGCCAGGTCGCCGGCCGTGAAGCGGCGGAAGAAGCCGGCCGGGAGCGTGAGCAGCCGGTCCCAGAGGGCTGCCTGCAGGCTGTTGTCGATGCGCCCTTGAAGGCGCACCGTGGCGACGCCGCGGGCGAACGACAACGCCCCGAGGACGACGGCGATGACGAGCAGCACCGCGGCCATCTGGGAGAGCCCCACCCCGCTGCCCGACGGGATGATGTTGTCGAACACGACGCCGGTGAAGATCGGCACGGCCAGACCGATGAGGGCGGCGAGCAGGCTGAAGACGGCGAGGGCCACCAGCTCGCCGGACGTGCCGCGCAGCACGAACGCCACGAGATCGCGGCCGCGCAACGACCGCGCCGGCAGCGGCCGATAGAACATGCAGGCCCGCGGCTGAAGGCCCGCGGCCTCCGCGGCGCCGACGCGGAACGGCGCCCGCCCGTCCTGCGGCGCGACCCGGTAGCTGGACGACGTGCGCGGCAACAACGCCACCGGCGCACCGTCGGCGAGGAACCCGAGGAGCGGCCCGTTGTCGTGGCGCCACCACTCGCCCTCCAGGGTGACCTCGCGGTAGCGTACGTGCGAGGCGCGTGCGATGGCCGAGACCGGCGTGTACGCCCTTCCGCCCCAGGCTTCCGGTGGGCTGACGAAGTGGATGCCGAGGCGCCCACCGACCGCACGGCAGGCGGCGAGCAGATCGTCCTCGCCGCCCTCGGTGACGCCCGCCGATCCGGAGTCCAGCACCGCGGCCTGCCGCGTGATCGTCGCGTGGAACGCCTTGGCGAGCGCACGCTCGCGACTCAGGAGGCGCTCGACCTCGAGCTCGTCCTCGCGCCGCACGCGCGCCGCGAGGCGGCGCAGCACCAGGCCGACGAGCGTGTCGAGCGGCGCCAGCGCAGGCTCTGCGCCGAGAGCCTGCGCGAGGTGCACGACGTCGATCGTGGCGGGCTCGCGCGCCTCCAGCCAGGAGGCGCCGGTCAGCGGGAGCCAGCCGTCGGAGGCCGTCACCGTGAGCGCCGCGTCCGAGACGAGGTCGGCGGCGCCCTGAGTGACGCGCACGCAGCGGTCGCCGCCGCGCGGCACGAGCGCCACGCCGGCCGGCAGCTCCTGGCCGGAGCCGGGGTCGGCCGGCATCGTCGCGGCCGGACGCAGCGCCTCGGGGAGCACCGTCGAGAGCTTCTCGGCCCACTCCGCCGCGGCGAGAACGAGCAGCATCCTGTCGGCCGGCCCGGCGAGCTCCCGCCACAGATCGGCGCGCGCCACGCGCACCATGCCGGCCGTACCGGCGGGCACGGCGAGCAGCGCTACGCGCTCCGCGCCGTCCCCCGGCGGACCCGCGGGCGCCCCGCACAGGAGAGCGTCGGCGCCGACTCGGGTGACGAAGTGCCGTGCGCCCGGCGCGCCGTCGGCGTCCAGGCGCACGGCGAACACGTCGACCGCGCCGTAGGCGACGCCCCAGAGCACTGCCGGCTCGTCGAGCAGCCACGGCCGGTTGCCGGCGACGGGCGCGGCCTCGTGCCCGGGGGCCCATGAGACGCCCTGCGGTTCGGGGCTATTCTCTGGCGAGGACGGCATACTGCCCCCCGAGCTCCATGAGCTCTTCGTGGGTCCCTCGCTCGACCACGACGCCGCCGTCGAGAACGATGATCTCGTCGCAGTCGCGGATGGTGCTGAGCCGGTGAGCGATGATGAGGCACGTGCAGCCACGGCGCCGCAGGTCGTCGTCGATGCGCTCTTCGGTGACCGGGTCGAGCGCGCTGGTCGCCTCGTCGAGGACGACGATGCGCGGGTTCACGGCGAGCGCCCGCGCGATCTCGAGGCGCTGGCGCTCACCGCCGCTGAAGTTGGCGCCGCCCTCTTCCACAGGGCCGGCGAAGCCGCCGCGCCGCGCCGCCACCACGTCCCTGATGCAAGCGTCGGTGGCCGCGCGCAGCACCCACTCGTCGGGCAGCGTCGTGTCCCACATCGTGAGGTTGTCGCTGCAGCTCCCCTCGAAGAGGTGGATCTCCTGGCTCACCCGCGACACGGAGCTCACGAGCACGGCGCGGGGGATCGCGGAGCGCGGCCTGCCGTCGAAGAGGACTTCTCCCTCCCAGGGGTCGTAGAGGCCGCACACGAGGTTGGCGATCGTCGTCTTGCCGCTGCCGGAACCACCCACGAGCGCCACGCGGTGGCCAGGCGGCACGTCGAGGTCGAAGTCGCGGATGAGCGGCTCCTCGAGGCGGCTGTAGCCGAAGGTCACGCCGCGCAGGCGCAGGTGGCCTTCGAGCTTGGGGGCCGCCGGGTCCAGCAGCTGCTCGCCGGGCGACGCGCCCTCGAGCACGGCGTCGACCGGCGCCCTGAGGACGTCGTCGAGGCGGTTCATGTCGCCGTGCGCCTCCTGCACCGTGCCGCCCAGGGTGACCAGCGTCGCGAACGGCGCGATGAACGCCGCCATGAGGGCGATGAAGGCGGCGAGCATGCCGACGCTGAGGTCGCCCTGGATGACCAGCCAGGCTCCCCAGGTGAGCATGATCATGCCGTTGAGCTGGCTCAGCAGCACGGGCGCGGCATTGAGGAGCTGCGTGGTGGCCCCGAGCGACTGACCCGCGTCGACGACGGAGGCCTGATGCCCGCCGAAGCGCACGAAGAACCCGTCTTCCATGCCGCTGGCCTTGATCGTCTCGATCATCTGAAGACCGGCCATGGTGGTGCCGGTGAGCTTGCCCGTCTCCTGCAGCAGGCGGCGGTTGGCGTCGATGCGCCGCCGCGAGACGAGGCGCAGGGCGACCAGGTTGAGCGTCGCGACGATCACCCCGATCAGCGTGAGCTGCCACGTGTAGGCGCCGAGCATGACGAGGTAGAAGACGAGCGTGCAGATCGTGATGACCGTGGTCGCGAGCTGCCCCGAGAGCAGGGTCGCGACCACGTCGTTGAGCGCCACGCGGCTGCCGATCTCGCCGGCATAGCGCTGGCTGTAGAAGCCGACCGGCAGACGGAGCACGTGCCAGAAGAAGCGGCTCGAGGTGGTGATCGAGAGCTTGACCTGCAGCCGCAGCAGGTATGATTGCTGGAGCCACGTGAGGACGGCGACGACGAGCGCCACGGCGACCATCATGCCGAGCAGCGGCGGGACCCAGCTGCTGAGGCCTTGCACGAGGTAGCCGTCCATGAAGACCTGCGTGAACACCGGCGTGAGCAGGGCCGGCACCACGAGCGCCAGCCCGGTGAGCACGACGAACAGCAGGCCTCTGCGCGATCCGGAGAGGCGCGGCAGCAAGGCCCGCACGAGGCTCGGGGGCTTGCCGCCGGGCGCGAACTCCGGCCCCTTCTCGAAGAGCAGCGCGACGCCGGTGTAGCCTCCGTCGAACTCCTCCCGCGTGAGCCAGCGCGGCCCGCTCGCCGGATCGTTGATGAAGACCTTCTTGGCGGTGAAGCCCTCGACGACGATGAAGTGGCTGAACCTCCAGAACACGATGAACGGCGCCTCGCGCTTGCGCAGCTCGGGGATGTCGAGGCGCCAGCCGCCGGCCTCGAGTCCGAAGGCGCGCGCGGCGCGCAGGATGTTGGCCGCCTTGCTGCCGTCACGCGACACGCCGCAGCGCACGCGCAGGTCCTCGAGCGGCACCCAGCGCCCGTGGTAGGCGAGGACGATCCCCAGTGCGGCGGCGCCGCACTCGACGGCCTCCATCTGCAGGATGGTGGGGGTGCGCACCCTCCGCCTTGCGGCCACGTTCAGTCTCCGGAGCCGAACAGATGCGCAAGCGACGGGAAGACGCGCGTGATCGGCGGGTCGCTGCTGAGGATGACCCGGGCGGTGCAGGCCGTGCCCGACGAGATCGGGTAGGGCGGCCCCTGCGACGACGACCACTCGTAGCCGCTGGGGTTGGCCGGCTGTCGCTGCAACGAGACCTCCGCGCGCAGCGGTGGGCCGGCGGCCGAGAACTGCGCGACGAGGAGCTCGTTCTGGAGCACGGCCATCATGCTCTCGGGGGTCGACGGCATCTCGGCGACGTAGGTGACCGTGCCGAGCAGGTAGCCGTACTCCTCGACGCTCGCGTTGGCCGGGACGATCTGGACCTGCATGCCGGGCTGCATCTCTTTGCCGACGCCGGGCGTCACGAACAGGGTGGCGACGAGCGGCAACTGCGCGGGCTCCACGGTGATGACCGGAGAGCCCCGGTTGAGGTACTGGCCCGCGTACACCTGCAGGGAAGCGACCAGGCCGGAGTAGCTCGACAGGACGGTCGCGGCCTCGCTGAGCTGCCGGCGTGTCGCGGTCAGCGCCGCCTCGGCTTGGGCGAGCGCGTCACGCGCCTCCACCGTCCCCAGCCGGTCGGCGCGCCTGCGCAGGCGCGAGACCACGGCCTCGCGGCCCCGCGCCGCGAGTTCGAGCGCCGGCTGGGAGAGCGTCGCCACGGGCTTGCCGACGCTCACGATGTCGCCGATCTTGACGAGCATCTCGGCGACCTGCCCGGAGTTGTCGCTCACGACGCGCAGCGAACGACCGCCGCGCAGGAGGATGCCCCAGCCGTCGACGGTCGTGGTCAGGCGCCCGGCCATGGACCAGACAAGAGCGGTGAGGATCAGGAGGCCGATGACGCCCAGCACCAGCCAGGCGCGCGGCCGCGTCACGGTGACGAGCTTGTCGAGCTCATCGAGAGAATCGAGCTTGGCCAGCGCCTCGTCGCGGAAGATCGTCTTCTTGCCCGGCTCGCTCACCGCAGCTCGCTGACGATTCCGCACGACCGGCGGCCGGCCATGGTGCGTCGCGTCATGTCGTCGACAGCCGGCGAGCCCTCATCGTGAGCCTCCATGCCTGCAGACGAGGAGCGGCTCAGCGGCGAACGCACCTCGCCGAGCTCCTGCGCCGAGGGTTCGAAGCGCGGCGGACGCGCCGCAGGATCCGCCCCGGACCTGAGCGATTCCATGAGTCCCGTCGCGCTCGCGACCGGAAGTGCCTCTCCTTCTCGACGATCGCCCCGGCGAACGCCGAGAGAGCGGGCGCCTGCCCGCGTACTCGGTCACCGCCCCATCCACTTCTGGTAGATGGCCTCGAACTCGCTGACGCCGACCATCGCGACGCCCTTGTCGAGGATGCCGAGCAGCACCGCGTCGTCCTTGCGCACGGGCAGGGTCATCTGGCCGGTGGCGACCGGCTTGCCCACCGGCTTGACCTTGTCCGCGACCTTGAACTGCGCCACGTAGTAGTCGGCCACCATCTGGTCGAGGATCATCGCCTGGGCCGCCCCCGAAGCCACAGCCCTGACGGCCTGCGGGTAACCCTTGACGACCAGAGTCGTCAGGCCGGCCGCGTCGGCGATCTGCTGACTGGAGTCGCCCTTGACGACGGCCACTTTGGCTCCCGGCGCTCCCTTGAGAGCCTTGAGCGTCGTGAGGCCGGTGGCGCCGGCGCCGGCGTAGATGCGCGTGTCGATCGTGGTGAACGGGCGCGAGAAGGCGAACCACTGTTTGCGCTCGGGCAGCGGGAAGATGCCTGCGAGCGTGTCGAAGCGGCCTTTCTTGAGCCCGTCGAGCTGGTCTGCGAAGAGGACGGGCGTGAAGACGACCTTGACGCCCAGGCGCTGGGCGACGAGCTTCCAGTAGTCCACGGAGATGCCGACGGCCGCACCGCTCTTGTCCACGAAGCCGAACGGCGGGTAGTCGTTGAAGGCGCCGACCTGCAGCGTGCCCTTCTGGGTGAGCCACTGCTGCTCGGCCGCCGTGAGCGTGCTCGCGGACGAGGCCGAGGAACTCGCGGCCGGCGAAGCCGGGGCGGGCGACGGGGCTTGGGACGAGCTCCCGCAGCCGCCGAGGAAGACGGCGGCGCAGAAAACGCAGGCGGCGACGACCGCCGCGCGCAGCGCCGTCTTGGGATAGGGGCCGATACGCAGTGTCAACGGCCTCACGGCCACCTCCCGTCGTCGCGATGAGGGATCTCACCGACTCCATCCCCTATCGGCCGCGCGCTCCGTGACCTGAAGTCCAGAGGTGCCCCGGACGACGGCCTCGGCGCGTCGGCCGGCGCTCACGACTTCAGGTGCCTCGCGTTCAGCCGGTGATAGAGCCCCTTGAGCTTGCCGTAGAGCTTGTGGAACTCGGCGTACCCCTCAGCATAGACGCGCCGGTCGGCCGACGGCTCGAACGCCGCTGGGACCGGCACCAGCGCCGGCACGTCCTCGAGGTGGAGCTCACCGAGGCAGACGCGCGCCCAGAGGGCCACGCCGCGAAGCTGCGCGTTGCGCGGGTCGCTCACCTGTTCTACTGGGCGCCCGAGCACGTCGGCGTAGATCTGGCACCAGAGCTCGCTCTGGGCGCCGCCGCCGAGGATGCGGATCCTGGGGACGGGCCGCTTGATGAACTTCTCGTAGGCGTCGAGCAGCCAGCGCGAGTTGTAGGCGACGCCCTCGAGGACGGAGCGCACGAGCATCGCCCTGTCGGTGCGCAGCGAGAGATTGAGCCACCCGGCGCGCACGATCTTGTCCTCCACCGGGCTCCGCTCGCCGTTGAGCCACGGCGTGAACAGCAGCCCTTCGCAGCCCGCGGGCGCGCGCTCGGCGAGACGGAAGAGGTCCTCGAACGAAGGCGAGAGCCCTTCCTCGGCCGCGCCGCTCGCGCCGATGCCGCTGCCGCCGCCGAGGAGGCCGTCGTTCGGGGCCACGATCTGCTCGCGCAGCCACTGCAGCGCGGCCCCGCCGGTCTCCTGGTTGTTGGCCACCACCGGGTGCGCCGGGTCGAGCCCCGGCACCGTGGCGATCTGGTGCAGGATGTCGGTGCGCTTGAACGGCACGCGGGCGCCGACCCACGACGTCGTCGAGATGGCGATGTGGCTCTCGTACGGCGCGACGGCGCCCGATCCCACCACGGCGGCGTGCAGATCGGGGATCCCGCAGACCACGGGCGCCCCGGCCGCGACGCCGAGCTCGGCGGCGACCCCGGGCAGCAGCGGGCCGAGCACCGAGCCGGTCGGGATGAGCTCCGGCAGCCTGCGGCGGTCCCGCCGCGTCCTCGCGAGGAGCCCGTCCACATAGCCGAGCGGCGCGCCGATGCGGTTGTCGGTGATCCACGAGGCGATCATCGAGGCCGGCGTCGCCGCCGCCCGCCCGGTGAAGCGCAGGCCGAGATAGTCGACGGGCTCGAGGATCACGGAGGTCTTCGCGTAGACCTCCTGCAACCGCGTGCGCAGCAGGAGCGAATGGCCCGTGGGATCGGCGCCGCTCGGCGTGGGCGCGCCGCCGGTGATGCGCACGAACGGCAGCACCTTGTGCGGCGCGAAGCCGCCGATGTTGACGGGACCGCCGATGAGCTTGCTGGAGAGGTCGCGGGCGCGCGTGTCCGCCCAGAGGATGACGTCGCC
>CAIWHY010000092.1 GCA_903912585.1 uncultured Thermoleophilia bacterium
CCGCCCGCCCGCGCCGGCGCCGCAGCACCGGCGCCTCCCTGGTCGTCCCTGGCGGTCTCGGCCTTGGCCGCCTCTACCGCCTTCTTGCGTCCGACGGCGACGGCTTCGGGTGCTGCAACTACAGTCGCCGTCGCGCCGACGTCGGCGCCCGCCGATCCGGTCTCGTCGATCGCCGTCGCGCCCTCCCCCGGCTTGCGCCGACGGCGCCCGCCGCGATTGCCGCGCCTCCGCCGGGCGGTGCCTGAAGTCGACGCGCCGGTCTCCTGCTGGGTCCCTGCGGACTCGCCCGCTGAGCGGGCGCTCTCCGCTGCGGCCGGCTGGTCGCCGGCCCCCTCTTTCCTTGCTGGCGTCACGTGGACACACTCCTTCCGTCCCCGGGGCCGGGCCCCGAGGGCAAGCCTTGCCACGTGATGTGCCGGCGTTCGAGGCCGTACATCACGGGTTCGACCCCCGCCCACTCGGCGATCTGGTCGATGAATTCCTGCGGCCGCGCGGCGCCCTCGGTGCTGTGGCGGATGGTGAAACGGAGTCCCGTCCCACCGGCCACGGCATCCGTGGCGACGCCGGCCACGTAGTCCTTCAGGTCGAGCGACCGTCTGCCCTTGGGCGAGACGCGTTCGCGCACGACCGATGCTTCGCTGGCGTATCGTTCGACGGCGGCGCGCAGCGCGCCTGCGTCGGCCTCGATGCGGCACGTGTACTCGACTTCCCGCGCCTGCGGACGCGGGTGCTGGTCGCCGACCATCACGATGGTGAGCGGCTCGAGGCCGGGCGGGGCGGCGGCGCGCAGCGCGCGCAGCGTCACCGCGGAGCCCGGCACGTCGTCCGGCACCTCGACCACGGCAAGCTCCTCGAGCCCCGCTGCGCCGACCGGGAGCGGAAGCGGCAGCGAGATGCGCGGCTTGGGCCGCATGCCCTGCGAGAGAGCGAGAGGCACGCCGGCGCGCGCGAACGTGCGTTGCAGGGCGCGCGAGGTGTCGAGGTGGGAGAGGTAGCGAGCGGGGCCGCGGCGCGCGAAGCTGAGCAGCCACCAAGTCACCCGAGAACCTCCATCTCGACGCCGTCGCCGCAGACGCCGCAGACGCCGCAGGCACCGTCACGGCAGTCCTCCGTCAGCGCGCCGCGGTGCGCGCGCGCCAGCTCGGCGTCGAGGAACGACGGGGCGACCCCGGCGTCGACGATCGCCTGCCAGGGGGCGTCGCGCACCGGCTCCGAGTCGCCCAGCGTGATGCCCAGCTCGTCGGCGGCCTGCTGCCACGCGTCGCGGCGGAACTGCTCGGTCCAGCCGTCGAACCGGGCGCCGTTGCGCCAGGCCTCTTCCACGAGGCGGTCGCTTCCCGGACCGCCGCGCGCCAGCGTGGCCTCCACGACCGACGCGGCGACGTCGTGGAACGAGACGCGCACGTTGCGCGGCATCGCGTCGCGCAGCAGCTGCTGACGGTGGCGGAGCGTCTGCTCGCCGGCGAACGGTTCGTGCTCGAACGGCGTGTGCGCCTTGGGCACGTAGGACGAGACCGCGAGCGAGAGGCGCGCGCGGCCCTTGGCCATCTCGCGCGCCAGGCCGCCCGCCGTCGCCGCCATGCGCGCGATCCCGGCGACGTCGTCGTCGGTCTCGCCGGGCAGGCCGATCATGAAGTACAGCTTGAGGCCGGTGAAACCGCCCGCGAAGGTCGCCGCCACCGCCTCCTGGAACTGCGCCTCGTCGACGCCCTTGTTGATCGCGTCGCGCAGCTCCTGCGTGCCGGCCTCGGGAGCGAGCGTGATGGAGCCGCGCTGCCCGGCGGCGAACCGCGAGAGGTTCTCCGCCGCCGAGTCGATGCGCAGCGACGGCAAGGAGACGCGCACGCCCGGCCGCAGGGCGCGGATGCGCGTGAGCGCTTCGTGCACGCCGCTGTAGTCGCAGGAGCTCAGCGACAGCAGCGAGACCTCGTCGCAGCCGGTCTCGCCGAGCAGTCTTTCGGCGGCCTCCACGACGAGGTCGACGGGCCGCTCGCGCACGGGCCGGTACCACATGCCGGCCTGGCAGAAGCGACAGCCGGCGGTGCAGCCGCGCATGACCTCCACGACGGCACGGTCGTGCACCGCCTCGAGTACGGGCACGACCGGCCGCAGCACCGGCGGCGTGCTCGAGAACGCGGTGAACACCTGCCGGCGCACCGGGCCCTCGGTGTGGCCGGGCACCCAGATGCCGGGGACCTCGGCGAGCGCGCGCAGGCGCGCCGCGCGGCCCGGCGCCTCCAGTGCCTCGACGATCGCCGCGAGGCGGTGTTCCACCTCGCCGATGTAGAAGGCATCGAAGAACGGCGCCAGCGGCCACGGGTCGGCGACCGCCGGCCCGCCGCCGAGCACGATGGGGTCCCCTTCCCCGCGCTCGGCCGCGCGCAGCGGCACGCCGGCGAGGTCCAGCATCTCGAGGACGTTGGTGTAGGTGAGCTCGTGCGGCAGCGTGAAGCCCCACAGGTCGCAGCCGGCGACCGGCTCCATGCTCTCGAGCGTCCACAGGCGCTCGCCGGCGGCCCGCATGAGCGCGGCCATGTCCGGCCACGGGCAGTAGGCGCGTTCGGCCGCCGCCGGGGTCTCGTCGTTGAGGACGCTGTAGAGGATCTGCAGGCCCGGGTTGGAGATCCCGATCTCGTACACGTCCGGGTAGGACAGCACGATACGCGGCCGCGCTCCCGGCTTGTGACGGACGTTGAACTCGCCCCCCGTATATCGGCCGGGGCGCGTGACGCGGGCCAGGAGCCTGGCTAGCTCACTCCTCGGCGATCCTTCGCTGAAGGAAGCCCGGGAGTCTGGAGCGTGCGCGGTCAAGTTGGCTGTTGATCCTTTGCATGCGCGAGACGCGGAGCGGCGCTCCGGCCTCAAAGTACGCGATGGCGGCCTCGCCGAGCGCGACCGTTGCCGTGAATCCGACGGTACCCTTGAGGGCCCAGCCGAATCCCGGCACGAAGTCGAGCGCCTGGCGTGCCAGCGCGCGGAAGACGAACGCGGAGCCGACCACGGAGAGGATCTCGAGGGCTCTGTCGAGCCCCAGGTCCTCGCCGTAGGCGGTCGATATCTTGAGGATCATGCGGATCTGGTTGGCGGTCATCGCCGGCATGTCGGCGCCGGGGATGATGACCACGGCGCCGATCACGGCGTTCTGTGAGGCGTTGGCGAGGATCACGTGGTCGCAGTACGCGCGGCGCACCGCGGGCAGGTGAACCGCGAGCGCGGCGGCGCCGTCGCCGGCGGCGCGCACGACGCGGTCCTCGAGGTTCGGCGCGCCGGCGTGGTCGCCGCCAAGGCCGCGCGCAACCTCATCGTCGAAGACGCCGGCCGCGTCGATCCACTCGCCGTACGGAACCGCGACGAGCGCGATGACC
>CAIWHY010000093.1 GCA_903912585.1 uncultured Thermoleophilia bacterium
GCCCGGCCGGCGTCAGACTTGGTTCTCGGCGGCGACGAGCCGGTGAGCGAGGTCCTCCCAGTAAGAGAGAACGCCCTCCTCGACCTCGTCCCAATGCACGGCCTCGAACTCCTCGGTGAGCTGGTGCCGGTCCTCCTCCGTGAGGTAGTGCTGAGCGGTGTCGAAGAAGACCGTCTCCTCCACCTCCACGTGGCAGCGCAGGACGCTGACGTACTCGCGCAGGTGGGCGGCGAAGACGAGCGCCGCCTCGCGGTCCCCTGGTTCGAGCCGCTCGAGCCTGCGCTCGAGCGAGTCGAGCTCGCCGCTGCACCACTCGTGCTCGCCGAGCATCTGCTCCAGCGGCTCGTCGTCGTTGGTCATCCCGCGCTTGTGGCAGCGCGCGAAGAGGAGGCCGTCCTCCTTGGGGTCGTGGAGCCCGTCGCAGAAGTAGCGGAAGAAGCCGATGATCTCGCCGACAAGCTCGATGCGCGCCTCGCCCGTGGCCTCGATGTGGGCGCACTCCTTGTCCGAGGCGTCCGCCACTTCGAGCATGAGACGGTGTTCCTTCTCGAGGATCTTCCTCCAGCCCATGGTGGCTCCTTCCACCGGCGTCAGGCGCACTGCCGTGCGTCACCCGTCCAAGTCTGAACGTACCCATGTGAAGCGCTGCACATGCATCATTCGGCGGCCGCCCGCGTCATGCCTCGCACGATCTGGTCCTCCCGGCGTGGCCGCTCCGGCGACCGCCGCGCTATCATGGGCGGCGACGGCGGCTGGGAGGGGTGGAGCGATGTCAGAGACGGACGGAGGGCGGGTCGTCCTCGCGCTCGATCAAGGGACGACGAGCTCGCGCGCGATCGTGTTCGCCGACGACGGGCGGATCCTCGGCATGGCCCAGCGGGAGATCGCGCTGCGCTACCCGGAGAGCGGGTGGGTGGAGCAGGACCCGCTCGAGATCTGGGAGGCTCAGCGCGAGACGGCCGCGGAAGCGCTGCGCAGCAGCGGCGCGGTTGTCGGGCGAATCGCCGCGGTCGGCATCACCAACCAGCGAGAGACCACCATCCTCTGGGACCGGCGCACGTCGCTGCCGATCGCGCCGGCGATCGTGTGGCAGGACCGGCGCACGGCGGCGCGCTGCGAAGAGCTGCGCCGCAGCGGCTGCGAGGACCTCGTGCGGCGCAAGACCGGACTGCTGCTCGACCCGTACTTCTCGGCCACCAAGGTCGCCTGGCTGCTCGACAACGTCCCCGCCGCCCGGGAGCGGGCCGAGCGCGGGGAGCTCGCCTTCGGCACCGTGGACAGCTGGCTGGCCTGGCAGCTCACCGGCGGCCGCCTGCACGTCACCGACGCCACGAACGCCTCGCGCACCTTGCTCTACGACCTGCGCTCCGGCGACTGGGACGACGAGCTGCTCGCGCTCTTCGGCGTGCCGCGTGCCCTGCTCCCGGAGATCCGCGACACGAGCGCCGTGGTGGGGGAGATCGGTGCGGCCGTGCTCGAAGGCGGCACGGCGGGCGACCGCGTGTCCGCCGCCGGAGTGACCGTCCCGCTCGCCAGCCTCGTCGGCGACCAGCAGTCTGCTTTGTTCGGGCAGGCCTGCGTGCGACCGGCGATGGCCAAGGTCACCTACGGCACCGGCTGCTTCCTGCTCCTCAACATCGGCGAGAGCCCGGTGGAGTCGAAGCAGGGCCTCGTGACCACGGTGGCGCTCCAGCGCGGCGGCAAGCGCACCTACGCCCTCGAGGGCAGCGTGTTCGTCGGCGGCGCGGCGGTGCAGTGGCTGCGCGACGGCCTCGGGATCATCGCCAGCGCCGCCGAGGTCGGGGCGCTGGCGGGCGGAGTGGCGAGCAGCGAGGGCGTCTACTTCGTGCCCGCCCTCGCCGGCCTCGGCGCGCCGCACTGGGATCCTCACGCCCGCGGCGCGCTGATGGGGATGACGCGCGGCACGACCGCCGCGCACATCGCGCGCGCCACGCTCGAGGGCATCGCCTTCCAGGTCTCCGACCTGCTCGGCGCCGTGGTCGCGGACGCCGGCCTGACTCCGGACCACCTGCGCGCGGCCGGCGGCGCCACGGCCAACGACCTGCTGATGCAGATCCAGGCCGACGTGATCGCGCTGCCCGTCACCCGGGCAGCGCAGAAGGAGTCGACGGCGCTTGGCGCGGCCCTGCTCGCCGGCCTCGCCACCGGAGTGTGGCGCGACGAGGCCGAGGCCCTGGGCCTGTGGCACGCCGAGCGCACGTTCGAGCCGGACGCCGGCGTGGACCGGGAGGGGATGCTCGCCGGCTGGCGCGCCGCCGTCGCCTGCGTGCGCCAGTTCGGGCGCGGCGCAGGCACCGCCTGACCGACGCCGGGCACTGCCAGAGCGGCGCGGACCGGCGCCTGCCGCGTGCCGCCGCTGGCCCTCATCAGCGGCCGCCGCTAGACGCGGTGCGGCACCACCATCACCGGGATAGTGCTGCGGTGCAGCAGCTCGTAGGGCGTGTTGCGGCTCAGGGCGCCGGAGAGTGCGCTCTCGCCGTGCGACCCTACGACGATGATGTGGGAACCGTGCTCGCGCGCCACCTCGATGAGCGCGTGCACCGGTTCGTCCCACGCCATCACGACTTCGGTGCGCACGCCCGTCTGGCGCGCCTGCGCCGCCGCCGCTTCGAGCAGCGGCTCGACCTCGTCCACCACGCGGGACTCGTAGTCGCGCAGTTCCTTGGCCGCGGCGCAGGTGGGATCGAGGGCGCAGGCGAGCCCGGGCGGCGGCTCATGGCAGTAGACCATGAGGATCTCTGAGTCCTTGAGGTCGTGGGCGAGCGCCAGAGCCTCGTCGAGCGCCGCCGCCGAGCACGTCGAGCCGTCGTAGCCGAGGACGATCGGATGGTCCATGGTGGCTCCTTCCCCCAGTACTTTGAGCGTTCCCCGGGGAGCGGCGGCCGCAACATCGGCGCGGCGGGTGGTGGCGGGCCGGCGCGGCGAGAGCGCGCCCGCGCTGCCGGCCCGGCCGAAGTCAGCCGGGCAGCAGCGCGGCGACGTTGCGCGCGATGAGCGCCGGCGAGTAGTCGAGGCCGCAGCGCTCGAGCTTGGCGGCGGTCGCGGGGGGGAGCAGCGACGAGGGGGTGGCCGCGAGGATGAGCCGGGACTCGTCCTCGTCGAACTCCTCGGGCGCGGCGACGGCGAGCTCCACGACCGCGTTCTCGGGGCAGACCTGCTGGCAGCGCAGGCAGCCGACGGCGCACGTGTGCCAGGCGGGATCGACCCAGGCCGGGAACGGCGCCTCGTCCTCGTTGACCCAGGTGAGGCAGCGCTCCGTGTGGAGGAGGAACCGGTCGGCGCCGATCGCCTCGGTCGGACAGGCCCGCAGGCAGGCGCTGCAGCGTTCGCAGCGCTCCAGTTTCTGTGGCTCGACCCACGGCGCGTCGTCCGGCGGCGGCGCGTCGCTGAGGCAGGCGCCGAAGATCAGGTAGCTGCCGAGGCCGGGGACGTAGGCGACGTTGTTGCGGCCGTAGCGAGCGAGGCCGGCGCAGGCCGCCAGGGTCTTGAGCGGCGGCGAGAAGCCGGCGGCTGCGAAGCCGCCCGGGGCCAGCGCCGCCGCGACCGCCGCCACCAGCTCGCGCGGCACGGAGTTGTAGCCTGCGTAGTGTGGCGGCACGACGACGACGTGGCGCTCGCCGCCGACCGTGAGCGCGCCTTGAGTGAGCGGCCGC
>CAIWHY010000094.1 GCA_903912585.1 uncultured Thermoleophilia bacterium
AGCGGGATGGTGGTGAGCACCGACGCCTGGATCTTCTCGACCAGGTTCTGGTCGTTGCCCTGGATGAGGCGGATCTGCGGCGCGGTCTGGACGGCGACCATGCGCGTCAGCTTGAGGTCGTGGAGGCGGCGCTCGAAACGCAGGGCCGCCTGCTGCAGGTCTGTGAGCCGCTGCGCGACCATGACGTCGCTCGAGGCGGCGGCCTCGGCCTCGAGCGCCGGGATCCTGGTCGCGCGGAGCTCCTCGAGCACGCGCTCCCCGGCGGCGATGTAGATGTCGAGCTGTTTGAGGTAGTCGAGGTTGAGCTCGAACATCTTGTCGAGGACGGTCATGTCCTTGAGCAGCGCCATGCGCGCGCGCTCGAGCGCGTCGACGATGCGGTCGATGCCGGTGGCGACCTTCTGGTAGCGCGTGGCGAAGCGATCGAAGGTGTTGGCGAACTTGCCGATGATCGGGATCCGTGCCATGCCGGAGCCGCCGCCGAGAGAATCGACATCGAGCTCCCGCACCTTCTTGAGCAGGTCGCCGAGTGCCTCCCCGCCGGCGCCGGCGTCCTTGTTGCGCACGTCGCCGAGCAGCGAGTCGGCGAAGTTGGCGATGCGGCTCTGCGCCGGCAGCCCGTAGCCGAGGATGCCTTGCGCGTCGCTGACGTCGACCGAGTCTTTGAGCGCTTCCACGCGCGCCAGGTCGGCGGCGCTCAGCGGGCCGGCGGCCGGAGTGTCGCGGGCCGGGGCTTCTGCCGCCGCCGCGCCGCTGACTGCGACCTCGCCGGCTGCGCGCGCGTCGGGGACGCCCTGCGCGTCCCGTCCCTCGATCTCCTCGCTCATGTGAGCTCCCCGGTCTGGGTGTACATGGTCTCCGTGCGCACGGTGCGCTCGAGCAGTTCGATCTCGCTGTCGAGGTCGAGGGCGCGGTCCTCGAGCACGTTCGCCAGCTGGCGGTCGAACGCCTGCTGCACGACGTGGAGCGAGTCCTCGGCGCGCGCGAGCGTCCTGGTGATGTCGGGCGACGTGCTCGAGCGTCCGTTCAGGTACACGTAGCCGTCGACGATCCGCTGCGCCGCGTCGAGGTAGTACGTGAGGAAGCCGCGCGCCGCGTCGAGCTTGCGCGGCCGCGACGCCAGCTCCGCGATGATCTGGTCGGCCGTGCGGCAGAGCGCGATGACCTCGTCGCGGACCGCGGGCTTGTTGATGCTGCCGGCGCTCTGCAGGATGGCGTCGACCCGGCGGCGGGCCGGCTGGAGCACGTCCGCCGCCCCCTCGTCCATGCCCTTGGGCAGCGCCGGGCGCTCGCCGGCGGTGAGCAGCGGCGGCGGCTGCGGCGGCGCCGGCAGCGCCGCCTGCGGCGTGTCGCCGAACATGATCGCGCGGTAGTGCGGCCGCAGGTACAGCGCGTTGACGAACGAGCCGGCCGACACGACCAGCTGCAGGGCGATCATCAGCGCCAGCAGCGGCGTTCCCCAGGCGAGGATCGTGAGCACGAGGGGGATCAGGTAGACGAAGCCGAGCGCCGTCCACGGCGCCTTGCGCGCCTTGATGCCGATGTAGACGAACGAGACCCAGTTGAGGAAGCCCAGCGAGAAGGTCCAGCCGATCCACAGCGAGTGGCGCCACCACCAGCGGAAGCGGGCGCGTGGCGCCGACGGCGGCTCAGCCGACGTGACGACGACGTCGGTCGGCTGCGGCTTGAGCTGCTGGACGTCCTTGACCGACGCCGGCGGGTGCCCGTTCTGGCACTCCCCGTAGGAGGTCAGCCAGACCCAGCGCCCGCATTGCACACAGTATCCGCCCAGTGGCACGATGGTCCTCCGCACTTCTGCCTTCACCCTGCAGGATAGCCCGCGGCGGCGCTTTGCACACGCCGGGTCCAGGCGCGCGGCTCCCGGCCCAGCATGACGGCGCCAGCCGACGCCCGGCGCGCGCAGCGCCGTTCGGACGTGTACAGTAGAGACTCGCTCGTCGTCACTCCGTCCAGCCAGAGGGAGTTCCCACCACATGATCGACCCCTACTCAGACCGTCTCCGCGTCGCCGTACCGTCCGAGGCGCCCGGCGGTCTTGATTCGGCCCGCTCCGGGCACTTCGGGCGCAGCCCGTACTTCACACTCGTCGACATCGTCGGCGGCGAGATCGGCCCCGTCGGCGTCGTCGTCAACAGTCCGCACTCGCACGGTGGCTGCATGTCGCCGGTGCTCACGCTGGGCGAGAACCTCGTCGACGCAGTGATCGTCGCCGGCATCGGCCAGCGGCCGCTGCTCGCCTGCGTGCAGGCCGGCATCCGCGTGTTCGCGGGCGAGGACCGCGCCGACGTGCGCAGCGCCGTCGAGGCCTTCGTGGAGATGGAGCTCTCGCCCGTCGGCCCGGACGCCACCTGCCGGCACTAGCGGCGGCTCGTCACACCGGCCCGTCTTGCCCCGCCGATCGGCGCACGCGTGCCCGCGGTCGCTCGCGGGAATAGTGCGCCTGACCGGCACCCCCACGCGGAGGCACCGATGCAGGCTCCCGTTCAGATCAAGCCCACCAAGCTGGCCGACTACCTCGAGGTCCTGACCAAGGCCGCCTTCCAGTCGGGCATGAGCTGGCAGGTCGTGGAGGCGAAGTGGGACGGCTTCCGCCAGGCCTTCGCCGGCTTCGACCCCAAGGCGGTCGCCGGGTTCGACGGCGACGACGTCGAGCGGCTCTCCGAGGACACGCGCATCATCCGCAACCGCGCCAAGATCGAGGCGACGGTGCACAACGCCGGGGTCATGCTCGCACTGGACGGCGAAGCCGGTGGCTTCGTCGGCTGGCTGCGCGGGCGCGGCTCCTTCGCGGACACCGTCGCCGCCCTGCGCGGCGAGTTCCGCTTCGTCGGCGACATGGGCGCGTACTACTTCCTGTACGTGGTGGGGGAGCGGGTGCCGCCGCATGAAGAGTGGATGGCGGCACATCCGAGCGTCGCGCGCACGCGGCGCACAGCCAGATAGTCCTGAGAGGCACCCATGAAGACCGATCATTCCGACGAGGCGGACCTGATGTCCCGCCTCACCCCCATGCAGTACGAGGTGACCCAGCGCGAGGGCACCGAGCCCGCGTTCGCCAACGAGTACTGGGACGAGCACCGCGACGGGATCTACGTGGACGTCGTGAGTGGTGAGGTCCTGTTCAGCAGCCGCGACAAGTACGACTCCGGCACCGGCTGGCCGAGCTTCTCGAAGCCGGTCCGCGACGAAGCCGTGAAGACGAAGACCGATTTCAAGCTCCTGCTCCCACGCAGCGAGGTCCGTTCGACTGCGTCGGACTCGCATCTCGGGCACGTGTTCAAGGACGGTCCCAAGCCGACGGGCTTGCGCTACTGCATGAACTCGGCGGCGCTGCGCTTCATCCCCAAAGAGGAGATGGGGGCGGAGGGCTACGGCGAGTACCTCGGCCAGTTTGACGATGAGGCTCCCGGCCGGTCCTGACCGGGGGCGGTCTTGATCGCCGGCGGGTCTTGGCCGCCCGCCGGCGCTGCCCACCCGCCGGCGCTGCCCGCCGGCGCCCGCATCGCATAACATTGACCCGATATGTCTCAGGGCCGCTACAACAGTGAGGAAGAGGCGCTCGTGGGTCTGGCGAGGCAGCTTGCCGACGCCTTCGAGGAGGCGCAGACCGACGAGGACCGCGAGTACGCCGCGAGCGCCATCGACGACTTCCTCAGCGATCACGATCACTACGCACCCACGGAGGCGCTGATCGCGCTGCTCGATCTGCCGCTGACCAAACAGACGTGGCCGCTCGTCGACAGCGTCGAGGCGACGCTGATCGAGCGCGGGACCGAGGTCGTCGAGGAGTTGCTCGACGCGTCCTGCGGGCACGTGTACGACCTCGACGGCCCAGTACCCCAGCGCGCCCTCGAGACGCTGCACGGGCTCAGTGACACCAGGCTGGTCCGCGGGCTCCTGCGCGTCCTGGCCGGGCAGGCGGACGCCGAGCTCAAGCAGGCGGCGGCGGATCAGCTGGTCGCCGTCGGCGAGCCGGCCGTGGCGGCGCTCGAGGAAGCCCTGTACGACGAGACCGCGCGGCGCTGGGCCGAGGACGCCCTCGGCGACATCCGCGCCGCGCGCGAAGAAGAGGCGCGCGCGGAAGGCCGGATCGTCGAGGAGCCCGGGGGTCACGATGTTGCGTGAGCTGGGGGAGCAGGTGCG
>CAIWHY010000095.1 GCA_903912585.1 uncultured Thermoleophilia bacterium
CGCCGCCCCAAGCGCTGGTGCGGCGCGCTGATGCACCGCGTACGGGGCGCTCTAGCGCGCCGCACCTCGTAAGTCAGTCAATGTCGCGTTCCTCCTTTCGTCGTGGCTCCCGGCCGTCGTGCGGTGAGCTGTCTTAGTCATCACCGCTCCCGACCGCTTGCCCGTCCGAGCCTCATCGGCCGTCGTGTGCTGCGGGCCAAGCCCGCATGCCTCACGGCCCCAGCGGCTCGCGCAGGCAGGCGTCGGTCGGCGTCCCGCCGGTCTGCCAATCCATCTCGCGGATGGCGACCATCTTCAACTCTGTCATTTCCCGAATCGCGTACTTCAATCCTTCCCGGCCGATGCCGGAACCCTTGATGCCGCCGTAGGGCATGTGGTCGACGCGGAACGTGGGGACCTCGTTGATCATCACGCCGCCTACCTCGAGGCGCCGGGCGGCGTACAGGGCCTTGTTGAGATCGTTGGTGAACACGCCGGCCTGCAGGCCCATGGTGCTGTCGTTGCTGATGTCGATGGCTTCGCAGAGGTCACGGGACTTGATGATGCTGATGACCGGGCCGAAGACCTCGCTGGCGCAGACCTTCATCTCGCGCGTCACGTCCGTGAGCACCGTGGGCAGCAGGCGGCCGTCCTCGCGCACGCCGCCGGCCGCCAGCGTGGCGCCCTGGTCGAGCGCCTCCTGCACCCACGCCTTGACGCGCTCGACTTCGGCGGCGCTGATCAGCGTCGCCACGTCCGTCGCCTCGTCGAGCGGATCGCCGACTTTGAGCGCCTTCACGAGCGGCACCAGCCGCGCGAGGAACTCGTCGAACACGGCCGCGTGCACGATCACGCGCTGCACCGAGATGCAGATCTGGCCGGAGTTGGCGAAGCCTCCGGCCAGCACGCGCTGGACGGCGAGCTCGAGATTGGCGTCGTCCTCGACGATGGTGGCCGAGTTGTTGCCCAGCTCCAGCGTCACCATCTTCATGCCCGCATCCTTGGCGATCTGGCGCCCCACCGGCGGGCTGCCGGTGAAGCTCACCATGTTGGTGCGCTCGTCGGTCACCATCTTGTTGCCGATGATGCTGCCCGAGCCCACCACGACCTGCAGGACGCCGTCGGGGAGGCCGGCCTCGCTGAGGATCTCGCCGAGCCGCATCGCGGTGAGGGGCGTGTTGGAGGCCGGCTTGAGCACGACGGCGTTGCCGCCGGCCAGCGCCGGCGCCACCTTGTGGGCGACGAGGTTGAGCGGGAAGTTGAACGGCGAGATCGCGGCGATCACGCCGCGGGGCTCGCGGATGGTCCAGCCGAAGTGGTGCTCGCCGCTCGGGTCGGCGTCCATCTCGACGAGCTCGCCGGCGGTGCGCTTGGCCTCTTCGCTCGCCCAGCGGAACGTCGAGGCGCCGCGCTTGGCCTCCAGGCGCGCGTCCTTGAGCGGCTTGCCGCCCTCGGCGGCGATGATGCGCGCGATCTGCTCGGCGTTCGCCTCGATGAGGTGCGAGGCCCGCTCGAGGATGGCGGCGCGCTTCCAGGCCGGGAACCAGCGATAGCCCTCGGCGGCGGCGCGCGCCCGGTCGAGCACGACGTCCATGTCGTCGAGCGTCGCCGTCGGGATGCGCGCCAGCTCGGCGCCGTCCCACGGCGCGCGTAGGACCATGGCCTCGCCGTGGCCGAAGGGCGCGCGGATGACGAGCCCGTCCTCGATGAGTGGGCTGACCTGTACGCCGGAGACCCGCTCGACGGTCGTGCTCATGCTCGGTCCCTCCCCGATAGACTCCGGCGTCGCTCGCGGGCGCCGTGCTGCTCTCGGCGCTCCCTCCCCGCCCGGCGCCCGTCCTTCACATGCCGGGCTTGCAGTTCTCGCAGAACTGCACCCAGGACTCGTCCG
>CAIWHY010000096.1 GCA_903912585.1 uncultured Thermoleophilia bacterium
CGCCCGCGGCGCAGCGAGCACCCGCTGTACTTCCCGCGCCTGCGCGCCGTGGCCTTCGGCGACGCGGTCGTCGGCGCCGAGGGCGGCCTGCGCTTCTGGAACCAGAGCCCGGCGACCGGTGCGGAGTGGTATCGCGACGTCTTCGCGCCGACGCTCGCTGCGCTGGCGGCGCAGGACATCGAGTACGCGCTCGTCACGCACGGGCCGCCGGTGCTCCGCGAGGCGCGGCGAGCGCTCGCGGAGTGCCTCGCCGCGCCGCCGGTCGACATGTACTGAGGCGCGCTCGCTACGGCCGGCGCGCGCTCGCGGCCGCTCCCTATGGCCGGTGCGCCGCCCGCTTCTTGGCGCGCCACTTGCGCCACTCCGAGCGCACGATCCCGCTCAGGAGCCAGATCACGCTGAGGAGCGCCCCCACGAGGACGACGCGGGCGCCGACCTCCTCCGGCCGCGACAGGCCGGGGCGGCTCACCAGCAGCGCCGCGCCGATGATGAGCGCCGAGACGATGAGCGCGTAGGCGAGCAGCGAGAACGCCGTGAGCATGCGGTCCATCACCGGCTCGTACTCCGTGGGCCGCACGGAGAGCCGGAACTCGCCCTCCCCCGCTCGCCGGAGCACGCGCGTCGCCTCCACCGGCAGCTCGTCGAAGAAGCGCGCGTAGGCGCGCGCCGAGCGCAGCGTCTGGTGCATCAGCTTCTCCGGGCCCAGCGCCTGCGGGATCAGGCGGCGCGCGAACGGCTTGGCCGCGTCGACCATCCGGAAGGAGGGGTCGATCTGTGCGGCGACGCCGTCGAGCATGCCGAGCGTCGTGAGCAGCACCGTGAGCTCGGTCGGCAGGTGCAGGTGATGCTGGCGGATCATGCCGAGGAGGCCGCGCACGAGCAGCTCCACGCCGCCGCCGCTCGTCTGGGCGCGGCGGAAGAGGGCGAGCAGGTGGCTCATCTCGACCTCGAGGGCGGCGATGTCGACCTCCGGCGGCGTGCCCGTCATCGCCAGCACCGCCTCGGTGGCGGCGCGGCCGTCGTCGTCGAACGCCGCCAGCAGCATGTCGAACACGGCGCCGCGGTTCTTCTCCGACACGTTGGCCGTGCGCCCGAAGTCGACGAAGGCGATGCGCCCGTCGCGCAGGGCGAAGAGGTTCCCGGCGTGCGGGTCGGCGTGGTAGAAGCCGAGCTCGAAGATCTGACGGAAGTAGCAGCCCACGCCGAGCTCGACGAGGCGGGCGCCGTCGACGCCGTCGACCTCGGCGCCCTCCAGCTTGGTCGCGGGCACGCCCTCGACGAAGTCCATCGTGAGGACGCGCGCCGTGGTGTGGTCCCAGTACGCCTTGGGGAACACGATGTCGGCGTCGTCGGCGAAGGCCACGCCGAGGCGCTCCATGGCGCGCGCCTCGTGGCGATAGTCCAGCTCGGAGCGCAGGACGTCGGCGAACTCCTCCGCCAGCGCGGCGACGTCGTAGTCCTTGCCCCACTGCGTGTGCGCGCCGATGCGCCGCGCCTGCTCCACGAGGATCTCGAGGTCGAGCTCCATCGTCTCGCTCACGCCGGGGCGCTGCACCTTGACCGCGACCTGCGTCCCGTCGGCGAGGGTGGCGCGGTAGACCTGGCCGATGCTGGCGGCCGCGACCGGCTCCTGGTCGAAGCTGGCGAAGGCCGCCTCCACCGAGGTCTCCAGCTCCTCCTCGATGCGCTTCTTCATCACGTCCCACGGCAGCGTGGGGACGTCGTCCTGCAGCTTCGCGAGCTCGTCGGCGAGGTCGGGAGTGATGAGGTCGCGGCGCGTGGCGAGGATCTGCCCGAGCTTGGTGAACGCCGGGCCCAGGCGCTCGAGCGCCCGGCGGATCCTCACGGCCCGCGGCTGGTCGCGTTCCCGGCCGACCGGCTCGTTCCCGGCCGGCGCACTCCCGGGCGACCCGGCCGCGGCGGGCGCGTGCTCCTCGAGCCCGCCGCCCTTCATCAAGTTGAGCACGCGCTCGTCCCAGAGCACGGCGGCGATCTCCCGGTAGCGGGCGCGGCGCTGGGCTGCGCGGCTGTGGGCGCGGCGCCCCTCTACGTTGGCCATCGGACCTCCCTTGCCGCCGGCTCGTCGCCGGCGGAGTCGTCGTCTGGAGGTCTTCTTCCGCGCCCGGCGGGACTGACCTGCCGAGGGACGGGCGGACGCGAAGCGCGAGGCCGTACCCCTGCCGACGTGGGGCGGGCCGCGCCGCGCCGACGAGCGACAGAGCGCCGCCGCGCCGACGTGCGACGGGGCGCGGCCTCGCCCTCAGACGAGGACGGGCTGCTCCGCGACGTGCTCCGTCGCCGGCTCGTCCGCTTCCGTCGCCGACTCGTCCGCTTCTGTCGTGCGGCCGCCCGGCGTGGCCGCCGC
>CAIWHY010000097.1 GCA_903912585.1 uncultured Thermoleophilia bacterium
CCGGCGGCCACCTCCACGAGGACGTCGCCGATGATGCTGAAGCCGACGGCCTGCGGATTGACGATGGCGCTGACACGGATGACGCCGGTGCGAATGAGCCGCTCTATGCGGTAGCGGACCGCGCGCTCGGACACGTGCCCGATGCGGCGGGTGATCTCGGCCGAGGAGATCCGGCCATCTTCGAGTAGGAGTGACACGATCTCACGGTCGATCGCGTCGAGGGTGAATGGCAACACGACCCCCCTGGTCAGCGTCCATTCTGTCGCGCTATTTCGATACCTCACGTCGGAAAATGTCAAGGCGGACGCTCGTCTTGTAGGATTCGGCACGGTGGCGTTTTAGCGGCGCGCCGAATCCGACATCCCTCAGGAGTGCGGCCGGCGGCCGGCGGCTCCGCCCTTGCGCAGGCGTTGCGGCGCCACCCCGCGGTCGCGTGGGCGCGCCGCTCGGCGGCCGCGGGGCCGGCGTGAGCCTCCCGCGGCCGGCGCTCAGAGCTCTGCCTGCGCCTCCACGGCAGCGGCGATCGCGGCTGGTCCGCTGACGATCTTGACCGCGTCGAACTTGCAGGCCGTGCGGCAGACGTCGCAGCGGATGCAGAGCTCCTGCTCGATCGCGAGCGCCTGCTTCTTCTCGCCCCGGGCCGCAGCGGTCGGGCAGCGCTTGGCGCAGAGCATGCAGCCGGTGCAGGCCTCGGCGTCGACGACGTAGGCGATGAGGGCGTCGCAGCTGAGCGCCGGGCAGCGGTGCTCGCCGATGTGCGCCTCGTACTCGTCGCGGAAGTACTTGATCGTCGTGAGCACGGGGTTCGGGGCGGTCTGGCCGAGGCCGCAGAGGCTCGTCTTCTTGATGTTGACGGCCAGGGCCTCGAGGGTCTCGACGTCGCCCTGTCGCCCGTTGCCGGCCGTGATGCGCTCGAGGATCTCGAGCATGCGCTTGGTGCCGATCCGGCAGGGCACGCACTTGCCGCAGCTCTCGTTCTGCGTGAACTGCAGGAAGTACCTGGCGAGGTCGACCATGCACGTCGTGTCGTCCGCCACGACCATGCCGCCCGAACCCATGATGGCGCCGGTGGCGGCGAGGCTTTCGTAGTCGACCGGCGTGTCCAGCAAGCTCGCCGGCACGCAGCCGCCCGAGGGGCCGCCGAGCTGCACGGCCTTGAACTGGCGGCCGTCCTTGATGCCGCCGCCGACGTCGAAGATGACGTGGCGCAGCGTCGACCCCATCGGGACCTCCGCGAGGCCCCCGTTGACGACCTTGCCGGCGAGGCTGAAGGCCTTGGTGCCCTTGCAGCTCTCGCTGCCCACGGCGGCGTAGGCCGCGGCGCCGTGGGCGATGATCCAGGGCACGTTGGAGAAGGTCTCGACGTTGTTGATGTTGGTCGGCTTGCCCCAGAGGCCCGAGACCGCCGGGAACGGCGGCCGCTTGCGCGGCATGCCGCGCTGCCCTTCGATGCTCGCGATCAGCGCCGTCTCCTCTCCGCACACGAAGGCGCCGGCGCCCTCCTTGATCTTGAGGTGGAAGCGCCAGCCGCTGCCGAAGATGTCGTCGCCGAGGTAGCCGTGCTCTTCGGCGGCGGCGATCGCCAGTCGCAGGCGACGGACG
>CAIWHY010000098.1 GCA_903912585.1 uncultured Thermoleophilia bacterium
AGGTCATGCCGCCGTCGACGACGTAGGTCGCGCCGGTGATGTAGGCGGCCTCGTCCGAGGCGAGGAAGACGGCCACCGAGGCGACCTCGTCGGGGTCGCCGAGGCGGCCGGCCGGGATCACGCCCTGGAGCTCGTGCAGCAGTTCGCCGTCGCCGAGCGTGCGCTTGTTGATCGGCGTCGCGATCGCACCCGGCGCGATGTCGTTGACGGTGATGCCGTGGGGCGCCAGTTCCTGACAGACGGTACGCGTGAACATGCGCATGCCGCCCTTGGAGGTCGTGTAGGTCGAGTAGTGCAGGAAGGCGACGTCCTCGTGGATCGACGAGACGTTGACGATGCGCCCGCCGCCGCCGGCGGCGATCATCAGCTTCGCCGCCGCCTGGGCGGCGAAGAAGGCGCCCTTGAGATTCACGCCGAGGACGAGGTCGTAGTGCGCCTCGGTGACGTCGACGAACGGCTCGCGGATCTCGACGCCGGCGTTGTTGACGAGGATGTCGAGGCGGCCGAGCGCGGCGTGCGCGTCGCGCACGAGCTTCTCGGCCTCCGCGGCCACGCCGACGTTGGCGCCGAGCACGACGCACTTCCGGCCGAGCTTCTCGACCTGCGCCGCGACGGCGCGCGCCTCGTCCTCCTCGCGGTGGTAGTGCACGGCCACGTCCGCGCCCTCGCGCGCGAAGCGCAGGGCGATGGCCTCGCCGATGCCGCTCGAGCTGCCGGTCACGAGGGCGGTCTTGCCTTCGAGTCTCATCGTGTGCTCCGTTTCATGGGGCGCCGGTTACGATCGGGCACCGGGGGCCATCCCGCGCCCCCGACGTTGGCAACGCGTTCAAGCATTGAACGCGTAGGTGGGCTGGCCGGCGACGCCGGGGTCGAGGCGCAGCAGCGCCCCCGCGAGGGGTTGCTGCGCCATCTCGGCGTCGCTGAGGCCGTCGCGGCGCGTGGTCACGTACAGGTCGCGCAGCTCCGGGCCGCCGAAGCAGCAGCTGGTGATGCGGGCCACCGGCAGCCGCACCTCGGCGAGCAGCTCGCCCGCGGGCGAGTAGCGGTTGAGGCCCCAGCCGCCATGCAGGGCGACCCAGAGGCAGCCTTCGGCGTCGACGTTCATGCCGTCGGGGACGGCGCCGTCGACCTCGACCGCTGCCAGAAGACGCGGGTTCTCGAGCGTGCCCGTCGCCAGATCGAAGTCGAAGGCATCGACGCGCCGCGTCGGGCTGTCGATGAAATAGAAGGTCGCGCCGTCGGGGCTCCAGCCGAGGCCGTTGGAGATCGTCGTGCCGTCGAGCACGCGGGTCACGCTCAGGTCGAGGCCGACGCAGTGGAGGCCGGCCGTCGGCGAGGCCTCGTCGCGCGCCATGGTGCCGACCCAGAGCCGGCCGGCGGGGTCGCAGGCGCCGTCGTTGGTGCGGTTGGCCGGGCGGTCGGCCTCGACCGGGACGAGGGGCGGTGAGCCGGGGACCGGGCCGGTCGAGGAGCCGGCGGCGGAGTCGGTCGAGGAGCCGGCGGCCGGGCCGGCCGGCGGCGCGGCCGGCTCGCTGCCGAGCTCGGTCGCCGCCTCTAGCGTGTAGATGCCGCCCGGCATGCCCACAAGCACGCTGCCGTCGCTCCTCGGCAGCGCCAGGCTGGGGATGTCGCGGACCGGGCGGCGTTCGTCCTCCCCGGTCCGCGGATCGAAGCGGTGCACGGCCCGCCCGACGATGTCGACCCAGAGCAGCGTGTCGGTGGCGGCGTCCCAGCGTGGGCCCTCGCCCAGCTCCGCTCCCGGCCGAACGGCGACCTCGAACTTCATGTCGATCCCTCCGATGTTCATCGCGCGGTCTCTTGCCCGGCCCGTCCGCGGAGTACCTCGCCACCGCGCTGCAGGCGCGCGAGTGCGTGAGCCTGCGCGCGCGTCGCGGGGTACAACTCGCGATACAGGCCGTACAGCCCGTCGTAGAGCGGCGCCGTGGCCGGCGGGCGGAGCTCCTCCGGCCGCGCCCAGCTCGTCGCGAGATCCGCCTCACCGAGCGCGATCGCCGCGAACAGGGCACTGCCGGCCGCGGCGCCGGTCGCGGCGCCGGTCTCGGCGGCGAGGCGCCGCTGCGGCAGCCCGGTCACGTCGCTCACGATGCCGGGCCAGAGCCCGTCGCGGGCACCGCCGCCGCTGGCGCGCAAGGCGGTGATGCCGGCGCCGGCCTCTGCCATCACCTCGAGATTGTGACGCACGGCGAAGGCGGCGCCCTCGAGGAGGGCGCGCAGCACGTGTCCGCGGTCGTGCGCCGTGGTGAGGCCGAACAGGGCGCCGCGGGCGTCGGGGTCGAAGAGCGGCGTGCGCTCGCCGTTGAAGTACGGCAGCGCCAGCAAGCCGCCGCCGCCCGGGCCGGCCGCGGCGGCCTCCTCGAAGAGCTCGTCCAGCGACCCGGCGCCGGTGACGCCGTGGAACCAGGTGGCGAGCGCGCCCGCGGCGCCGATGCCGCCTGCCAGGTTCCGCGCCCCTGGCGCGAACGACGTCGTGCTCCACAGCCGCGCGTCGGGCCGGGCCGCGGTGCCCACCTCGAGCAGGAACATCGTCGTCCCGTAGACGAGCAGCGCCTCCCCCGGACCTCTGAGGCCCGAGGCGGCGACCTCCGCCCAGGAGTCGATGGTGCCGGACGCGACCGGGATCCCCTGCGGCAGCCCGGTCGCCTCCGCCGCGGCGGCGCTCACCACGCCGAGCGCCTCCTGTGGCCAGGCGAGGCGCGGCAGCGGCAGGCCCGGCGCCGCCGCCTCCGCCCACTCCGCGATCCAGGCGTTGGCGCGCACGTCGTAGAGGGGTCCGCACTGGCTGGCGCTGTGGTGGTCGAGCACGTCCTCGCCGGTGAGGCGGAACACGAGGTACGAGCCGGCCGTGTACCAGCGCCGCGTCTGCGCCCACACCTCGGGCTCCTCGCGCGCCAGCCACGCGAGCTTGGGGCCGAGCGATTGACTGGTCAGCGGGCTGCCGCAACGCTCCAGGATGGCGGCCTCGCCGAGGCGCGCGTCGAGCTCTTCGATGTCGCGCGCCGCGCGCGCGTCGATGCCGTAGAGGATGGCCGGGCGCAGCGGGCGGCCGGCGCCGTCCGCGG
>CAIWHY010000099.1 GCA_903912585.1 uncultured Thermoleophilia bacterium
ACACCCGCGCGGTCCTGGCGCCGGCATCGAAGAGCCGGGCGACCTTGCCTCCGTACAGCTTCCAACCGACGAAGCGGAAGCCCGGGGCGGGGTTCGCCCTGATGAGCTCGCCGTCCCCGTCCACGCTGCCCAGCAGGGCTCCGCCGGCGGTGCGCTGCTGGTCCAGCATCCTGGCGGTGCCGCCGTTGGACGGCGAGCCCCGGAGGGCGACGCGACACTGAAGCTGCGTGGCGGTGGCAGTGGCGGTGGCGTCCGGGTACAGCTCGTACTCCATCACCTCGTAGTCGATGCACCACGGCGTCTGGGAGTTGCCGCCGGTGCGGAACGTGGTGGGGATCCAGGGGGCTTCATCGTCCTTGGCCCGCAGCCAGTACGCCTGGACCGTGATGTCCTTCACCGAGCCGGGCTGCGCTCCCAGCGGCGCCTGGGGCAGGCCGAGGGTGACCTCCGTCTCGGTCGTGACGGTCGTGGTGTCGTACACCTTGTGGCTCATGGAGTAGTCGCCGCTGAAGAACGGGATCTTGAGCTTGGCCGTCACGCTGCTGGAGACCACGTCGTCCTGGGTCGTCGAGTCCGTGGCGAACGTGACCTCCGCGAAGCCCCCGGAGTCGGACGTGCGCGAAAGGACGGCCGTGGTGCCGTCGCCGTCGTCGTTGAACAGGGCGACGTCCGCGGTGTCCGCCAGCGGGTCGTTGGTCATCCACTGCTGCGGGTCAAAGGTGTCGAACCGGCTCGCCATGCCGGCGAACAGCGGGTCGCTGTCCGCACTGTCCGGGTCGTCAAGGTTGAACGTCTTGACCACCAATCCGTTGTCGATGTCTCCCGTGCTCACGGGGTTCGTCACGAAGACAGACTCGTCGACCCCGTTCGTCCCGATGTCGCCGCCATCCCAGTCCCGTCGCGCGTAGCGCTGCAGCTGGAAGGCGCTGATCTCCTTGAAGAGCCCGATGCCGCGCGGCGCCCCGCTGATGGGGGGGAAGAAGCTCTGGCTGTTCTCGACCGTCACGGAGTTGCTGGCGACGTCCTCCTGATCGGTCTGCCACGAGATCTCCGGCTCGAACGGGAACTTGAGCCCGTGCCCGCCCTCGCCCCCGAGGTCCATGGCGAGGCCCGCGCCACCCTCCGTCTGGTCGACCGTCGTCGTCCCCGCGACGTCGCTTTGCGAGAAGAGCACGGAGGAGAAGTAGTTGAGGCCCCAGGGGTCGAGTTGGAACACGGTCGACTGCTCGTTGCCGTTCAGCGACATCGGCGGCGACCCGTAGACGATCCCGATCAGCTGGAGGTCGGACGAGTCGGCCGGGATCGTGTACGGATAGGTGATAGGCGTCGGCAGGACGTTGCCGTCCTGATCGGTGGTATCCGACTCGACCGGCTGCAGGGTGTCGGAGTCGAGGTACCCCACGGCTCCGACGACACCCGTGTAGGCGGTGAGGTCGTCGAGCGTGACGACGTTGACGCCCTGCGCCTGCAATTGGGTGGCCGTCGCCCAGACGATGCGCTGCCGACTGGAGTCGTAGACCAGCGGCGTCGCGGAGGCTGACGGCGAGGGCGAGGGCGTGATGCCGGAGGGGTTGGTCGGGCCGCTGGGGTCGTCCAGGGCGAGGGTCGTGACGAAGAAGTCGCGCGACGCGAGGCCTTGGGCGTTGATCAGCTGGTAGACCGTCTTCGTCGACTCCAGGTCGCTGGAGCCGTCGCTCATGAGCCCGCGTCGCCGCCAGCCGCTGTACCGCTGCGGTGAGCTCCCCAGCCCGGGGGCGTCCTGCGTGTGGTCGATGGTGACCTCGAAGGCGTCGAGGAGCTCCGGCTCGACGGTGTTGTAGTGGTTGATGACGCCGTGGGTGTTGTCGTTGATGAGCATGCGGTCGAGCGTGCCGAAGGTGCGGGTCATCACGGTGAGTACGTCGCCGAGGGCCCCGTCCGTGACGCCGCCCCGCGCCAGGCGCAGGTTCAGGGCGCCGGACTGCATCTTGAGGCCGGAGGTGTTGTTGCTCGGCCCTGGATCGGGATCGGCGGTGACCGCGAAGCTGGTCGAACTCGTCACCGCGCACGAGCCGTCGTCCCCCACAGAGCACACACGCACGGCGGCCTGCATACTGCTCCACTGCTTGATGATGGAGCCCCAGTGCCAGTCGCTGTTCGTCGTGGGCGTGCCGTAGAGACTGCCCAAGGCCAGGTAGGTCGATCCCCGGTAGGTGAACGGGATGGCGTCGACGTCGCGCACCATCTGGCCGCTCGCGGTGGTGGGCGTCCACGCGGTCGCCTTGTCGATGGCGCCCGAGGCGCCCGGCGCCAGCAGGTTCGAGATGTAGGTGTCGACCTCGCCCGAGCTCATGGACACGAAGGCGAACTCGTTGTTCAGTGCGACGACCCTGCCGTGCAGGAACCAGGCGCTGCTCGCGCCGGGCACCTGGTCCCAACTGCTGCCGGCGAGGAAGTCGCTCGGCATCGCTACGCTGCTCTCGACGTTCCAGTCGTCAGTGATCGCGCGCCAGTAGAGCGTCGTGCGGTTCGCCGCGACGGTCGGGTCCCCCTTGACGTAGAAGACGATCACGTCCGGCTGGGTCCCACCGACCTCGCAGACGCCGACGTACCCGATGCCCCCGGACTGGGCGGGCACGACCTTGGTCGCACTGGCCGGAGAGGCGGAAGAGGTCGGCGCGTTCGGCACCGTGGTGAGGTCCCACGGCAACAACAGGAGGCCGCCGTCGCTGCCGGCGTAATACACGTCGGTCGTCCCGTAGTTGGCCATCCCGAGGGCGACGCTGAGCTCGTTGGTGAGGTCGGTCGGCGCATTCGCCACCCAGTCCAGCGAATCGCCGACAGCGGTGCCGCCGGTGTCCTTGAAGGGATACCAGGCGTTGTTGGTCTCGTGCGTGTCGGTCGGGTCGGTGTACTGCGGCCAGGTCTCGGCGCGCGCGCCGGGGACCATGACGAGCGCCGCCGCCGCGATGGCCGCGACGAGGAGGCCGGCGAGCGCAAGGCTCGCAAGGCGCGCCCATCCGGCGACGCGCACCCGGCCTTGGCGGACCCGAACGGCTCGCCGTGCGGGCCCGCCCGCGACGCACGCGCACTCGCCACTCTTCCTCGCGACCGACATCGCTCTCCTCCTGAACCTTCACGCCGAGAGCCCTGCCATCGGCGCAGTGAAGCGATCAGCCGGCGACGAGGCAAACGTAGTTGCTAGTATCGCTGCATCGTACTCAAAGGCCGCCGCGTGAGCCCAGAGGCCATTCGTCTAGGGGCGATGCACCTGCTGCCCGGCAGACCCAGGGGCACGGAAGGGAAGACCGGTCTCTCGCGCGGCCGAGGAGGACCCGCGCGCAGTCAGTCAGGCATGAACGGCGATGCGAGGTCGCCGCGGGCGTCGAAGACCAGTTCCCGCGGCGTCGGGTCGATGGTCACGGCCGGCGGTCCGGGCAGCTGCTCGAGGCAGCCGGCCGACACGCGCAGCCGCGCCAGGTCCAGCGTGTTGCGGATGTGGACCAGGCGCAGGTCCGCGGCCGAAGCCGGCCGGACCGTCGTGAGCAGGCTCACGATCGCGGCGCGGTCGCAGGCGAACACCGCCGGCGTCTTCGCGTCCTCCGGCGAGCACGAAGTGAAGGCGTTCATGGCCGTCGCTGCGGCGTCGATCTTGCCGGACAGCCTCATCGTGATGGCGTCGGTCACGCCGAGGCCGGCGGCGTTGCCGTGCGTGTCCGCGGTGAGGTCGCGCACGAAGATGCGCGATACGCGCGGCCGCGGGCGCGGCACCGAGTACGCCGCCGCGGCCTTGCCGACGACGTTCGGGTCCAGGCCGTTGCCGCTGATGTCCTTGCCCATCTCGTCGACGATGAGCAGGTCGATGTCGTCCAGCGGCAGGCCGGGCAGGTGCCGGCGGGCCAGCTTGAGCAGCTCGCGCTCCACCCGCTCGATATCGCCCGGCGCGACGACCCGGACCGCCGCCGTCCGGTGTTCCTCGTTCTCCACGAGCGCGACGCCGAACAGCAGGTTCACCCTCTCCAGCAACGCTCGCGCGGCGGTCGGGATGGTGTCCTCGAGGCCGCGCACGACGCCGAGACGGTGGTAGTGGTCGGCGCCGGTCTGCTTGCCGAGGCCGATCACCAGCTGCTTCATGAGGCCGCTCTCGATGGGCCCGACGAAGTCCGTGTGCGGCTTGACCCGGTTGATGAGCACCACGCCGGCGGCTTCTGACGCGAAGCGGTCGAGGAACAGCGGGATGCCGTCGGCCTCGCCGAGCGAGACGACGTCCATGGTGGCGCGGATCGGTGCG
>CAIWHY010000100.1 GCA_903912585.1 uncultured Thermoleophilia bacterium
GAACACGCCCGACGCGCCGACAACACGCACGCGGAGCTGCCGCAGGATCCGCACGAACGCATCGGCTCGTTGCGCATCGAGTTCAAGCTCGCCGCCGATGCCTTCGTGGCCGCCGCCCTGGAGCTGGAGTGGCCAGCCACCCGCCTCGTTGCCGCCGAGTCGGCGCTGCGCGTCGCCGAGTACCAGTCAGGACTGCACGAGCCGACCGCACAGGCCCGCGAGCTCGCCGTCGAGATCGTCGCCGGCCTGTTGCAGGCGCTCGCGCCGTACCTGCGGCCGTCGACAACGCGCGCCGCCGCCCTGCGCGCCGCCGAGATCCTGCAGGGGATGGAATGAGCGCCGACCTGCGTGAGCGCCTGCTGCGCGCTTACGCCGCCGCCGATCTGGCGCCAGACGAACGCGCCGCCGCCGTGGCGAAGGTGCACGCCCTGCCGGCCGGCGTCTTCGCCCTGGCCGAAGCCCTGGCGACCGGTCCGACGCTCGCCGAGCAGCTCGCCGCCCTGGCCAGGGTCCTGGACGTGGTGCTCGAGGTCGCGGGCGGCGGCGCCGCCTCGCCGCCCGCCGCTTCGCTGGCAGTCGGCGCCCGGCGGCCGTTCGTGGGAGTCTCGTACAGCGCCGCGCAGCTCCGCGCCGTGCACTCGACCCTGCTTCTCATCGAGCCCAACTGACGGCAATCGTGACAGCCGCCTCACACTTGAGACGTAGCCGAAGTGGGTCACTGAGGCTGCACCCGCAGGCCGCGCGGCCTGCGGAAGACGGGCCAAGGCTCGTGACTTCACCCGGTGGGTCATCGGGCAGACGTTGGCGGGTCGCCAGCGATCAGCGCAAGCACGCCCGAAAGAGGCCCACCATGAGTGACGTCCAGACCCAATACCGCCGCGCCGCGGAGCTGCGTCAGACCGCAGCCGATCTGCGCAAGCGCATCGACACCGGCGAAGTCTCCAACGATTCCGAGCGCGACCTGTTCGAGTCGCAGGCCCAAGTGGCCCTGCGCATCGCCGACATCTCGGAGCAGATGGCGAAGAAGAGCGAGGCCCGTGCCAGGCGCGAGGCCGAGCACATCATCGAGCACGGCCACGCGAGCTACGACACGTCAGACGCCGAAGTCCGCTCCACGCTCCGCTACATCAAGACCGGTGAGCGTCCCTCGGCTGAGGAGCGCGCCGTGATGACCGTCGCCACCGGATCCACCGGGGGTTACGCCGTGGCGCAACCTTTGGTTCAGAGCATTCTCAAGAAAGCTCACCGCCAAAACCCCCTGCTGGCCCTGGCGCGGACCTACAACATCGACGGCGGCAACCCGACGACCTACGTCCCGATCATGTCCATCGGCACCGTGACCGCCTGGCTCGCCGAGGCCGGCAGCCGCACAGAGCAGGCCGAGCCGACCTTCGCCCAGGTCACGCTGACCGCGAGCGACCTGGCCGGGTTCTGGCTCACCACGCAGACGTGGCTGGACAGCTTCACGGACGGCGAGCAGCTCGTGATCGACGAACTCGGCGCCTCCTGCATGCAGGAGCTCGCCATCCAGCTCGTGACCGGCACCGGCACCGGCAACAAGCCGATGGGCATCGCCACCGGCGCCACGAACGGCTACACCTACGTGCCCGGCCTCGCCGCGTCCACGATCAGCAACACCAGCATCCTCAACCTCATCATGGGACTGCGGCCGATGTGGCGCGTCGGCGCCAGCCTCATCATGTCGCCGGCTACCCTGGCGCTCTGCCTCGGCATGGCGCAGCCGTTCACCGGCGCCACGCAGCCGCTCGTCAACTTCGACGGCGAGGGCAATGCGTGGATTCTGGGTCATCGCGTCTACGAGTCCGAAGACATGCCCGCCGTGGCAACCAACTCCTACAGCGTCGCGTTCTCGAGCTTCGAGAACTCCTATGCGATCGCGCTGCATCGCAACGTCTTCGTGATCCGTGACGAAGTCACGATACCCGGTCAAGTCCGCTTCATCGTCCTGTTCCGCGTGGCCGGCGCACCGACCAACACCGAGGCGTGCGTCCTGCTCAAGACGGCGGTCTCGTGACGCAGACGCAGACAAAGGGTCGCGGGTGCCGGTCCTTTCCCGGCAACACCTCCACCGCCACGACGTCCTGCCCTGCAGTGAGGGACTCTTCACCCCTCGA
>CAIWHY010000101.1 GCA_903912585.1 uncultured Thermoleophilia bacterium
CGACCCCCACGTGGTCGAGGCCGGCGGCGCCGGCGGCGAGGGCCTGCCCCGCGGCGGCGTCCCAGAGCCTGGCAGCGACGGTCCCGAGGTCGCTCGCCACCGCGCCGGGGCCGCTGGCGAGAAGCTCGCCGTCCGCGCCGAGCACGGCGACGCCATCGACGTCGGTCGAGATGTCCAGCAGATCACGGATGGCCTCGTCGGCTGTCATCGCGCCCCCTCCCTGCCCGTTTGCTGCGCCCGCGGCTTGGTTCCGGCCGCTACTTTATCACCCGTCCACGGCCGCCAGGCCGGGCGGCGATGGGTCGAACGTGCAGAGCATCTCGCAGCGTTCGCCGCCGCAGCTGATGCGGCAATCGTCGGCGCTGACGCGTAAGGGTCCGAGGCCGGCGGTCACCACTTCGAGGACGCCCTCGAGGAAGGCGCGATGCAGGGCGCAGACGAGGTCCGGGTCGGCCCCGGAGAGCTCGCGGAACGTGCAGTTGTGGACCACCACCGCGAGCGCCTGCTCCTGCCAGGCGACCTCCGGGAGCAGGCCCTGGTCCTCGGCGACCCGCGCCACGAGCGCGGCCGCCGCGTCGCGGTCGCTCGGCGCTGCAGCTTCGCCGGCCAGGGCGCGGCGGCCCTCGGCAGCGCCGGCCTCCCGGCACACGCGCAGGGAGTCCTCGCGCGAGCCGCCCGCCGCCAGCGCACCGAGCGCCAGTCGCGAGAGCAGTTCGTAGCGGCGCGGCGGGAAGCCGAAGGTGACGACGAGGTCGCTGAGCCGGTACAGCTTCGCCGGCCGGCCGCCGCCGCTGGTGCGTCGCAGACCGGTGGCCAGGAACCCTGCCTGCTCGAGCTTGGTGAGGTGCATACGGGCGACGTTCGGGTGGAGGTCAAAGCGCTGCGCGATGTCGGCGACGGTGACGTCCTCCCCGGGCCGCTCGGCGATCGCGCGGTAGATGCTGTAGCGAGTGTCGTCGGCCAGCACCGCCGACAGTTCGTGATCGCGGTCCACACATCCCCCTCGACGCGGCTCTCAGAGGGTCGATAGTACAAGCCGGGTCGTCTCCTGTAAACACTGTGGTCTTAGTGCGAACTGGAGCGTTGCGGGCTCGGCCGCACCGCGACGCGCCTCAAGCGCAGGCTTCAGTTCTCGATGACGAAGCGCGAGGCGATCGGCAGCGCCGGGCGCAGCGTCGCCTCCACCGAGCAGTACTTCGTCTCGGAGAGATCGATGGCGCGGCGTACCTTCTGCTCGTCCAGCGCCCCCTTGAGGTAGTACACGACCTCGAGCGACGTGAAGCGCTTGGGGTGCTCCTCGGCCTTCTCGCCCCGGACCTCGACGCGGAACGCCTCGAGCGGCTGGCGCATCTTCACGAGGATCGAGACGACGTCCATGCCCGTGCACCCGGCGAGCGAGAGAGCGAGCAGCTCCATTGGGGTCGGCCCCTGGCCGGTCTCGTCGCTGCCCGAGGCGAGGTCGACCTTGCCGTGCCCCGTGACACCTTCGAAGAGCAGTCCGTCGTTCTTCCAGCTGACCACCACCGGCTCGCTGACCGCCATAGCATCCTCGCTTCCTCCGGGGGCCACGCCCGCGGTCGACTTCCGTGCCGCCTGAGGATACCGTGCCCTAAACGCGCGGACGCACGAAGGAGCAGCATTGACCATCCTCCAGGCCATCATCCTCGGCATCGTACAGGGGCTCACGGAGTTCCTGCCGATCTCGAGCTCGGGGCACCTGATCCTCGTGCCGTGGTTGTTCAACTGGCACTTCCTGCTCGACAACCCGGACCTCAACAAGACCTTCGATGTGGCGCTGCACCTGGGCACGTTCTTCGCCGTCCTCGTCTACTTCTGGCGCGACGTGGTCAAGCTGGTCGCGGCATGGGTGCGCAGCATCGCGAGGCGCAGCCTTGCCGACGCGGAGGCCCGGCTGGCGTGGCTGCTCTTCGTGAGCACGATCCCGGCCGCGTTCCTCGGCGTCGCCCTCGAGAGCTTCATCGAGGACCGCCTCGGCAAGCCCTGGATCATCGCCATCATGATGATCGTGTTCGCGCTCGTGATGTACGCGGTCGACCACGTCGCCAAGCTCGACCGCGACCTGGAAGCGCTCACCTGGACCGACGCCATCCTCATCGGCTTCGCCCAGGCGCTGGCGCTCTGCCCCGGCGTCTCCCGCTCGGGCGTCACGATGATGACCGGGCTCGCCGTGCGCCTCGACCGCGAGTCGGCAGCGCGCTATTCGTTCCTCCTCAGCGTGCCCGTGGTGGGCGGCGCCGCCGTGTACAAGGCGCTGCACGTGGCCAAGGACGGGCTGCCGGCCGGTACGGCCATGCCGTTCGTCGTGGGCATCGCCTCCGCCGCGATCAGCGGCATGGTGGCGATCTGGTTCGTGCTCCGCTATCTCAAGAGCCACAACTTCAACCTCTTCGTGGTCTACCGGATCGTCGTCGGCGTCGCCATTCTCATCTTGATCGTCGCCGGAGTGCGCTCGGGCATGGGCATCTGAGTCAGTGCGCAACCTCTCCCGCGGCGACCGCGGAAAAGAAGTCCTCGACGTCCAGACGCGCCTGCGCGGGCGTGGCTTCGAGCTCGGCCGCGAGGGCGTGGACGGCTTCTTCGGGCCCAGCACCGAGCTCGCCGTGCGCTCGTTCCAGCAGGAGCGCGGCCTCGTCGTCGACGGCGTCCTCGGCGCCAACTCGTGGCGGGAGCTGGTCGAGGCCGGGTACGAGCTCGGCGACCGGCTCCTGTATCTGCGCGAGCCGCCGTTCCGCGGCGACGACGTCCTCGCCCTGCAGGTCAAGCTCAACCTGCTGGGCTTCAACGCCGGCGCCGAGCGCGGCGTGCACGACGCCGACGTCGAGCGCGCCGTCATCGATTTCCAGCGCAACGCCGGCCTGCCGCTGGACGGCATCGTCGGCGAGAGCACCCTCGTCAAGCTCGAGGCGGTGCGCAAGGCCGAGTCGGGCCGCGAGGGCAAGAAGATACCGGAGCGCGACGGCGGCTTCGTGCCGGCGCGCAGCCTCGTCGGCCAGACCGTCGTGATCGACCCCGGGCACGGCGGCGCGGACGCAGGCTGCGTGTCCGCCGGCGGCGTCGCGGAGAAGGACGTCACGCTGGCGCTCGGCCGGCGCACGGCGGAGCTCCTGCGCGCCGAGGGCTGCCGCGTGCACCTCACGCGCGAGCGCGACCAGGCCTTGGCGCTCTACACGAGAGCCGAGACCGCCAACGCCGCGTCCGCGGACTTCGTCCTGTCGCTGCACTGCAACTTCAACGAGTCGCCCGAAGCGCGGGGCGGCGCCTGCTACTACTTCCAGCGCGGCCACTACTACTCGGAGCACGGCCGCCGCCTCGCCGGCTACATCGGCGGCCGGCTCGCCCGCGGCGGCCCTTTCATCGGGCGCTTCGGACGCAACTACGGGGTGCTGCGCGAGGCGCGCGGCATCGCCGTCCAGGTCGAGCCGCTCTTCCTCAGCTGCCCCGAGGAGGCGCGGGCCGCCATGCGCCCCGACCGCACCGAAGCGCTGGCGCGCGCGCTGGTCGGCGGGCTCGCCGACTACCTCGCGCGCGCGTCTCAGCGAGAGGGGGCGTCGTGACGCCGGACGAACCAGAAGCGATCCGCCTCCGCCTCACGGCGACGCAGTCGCAGCGGCTGCGCGAGCTCGGCGCCGACCCGCTCGTGCTGGACGAACTGTTCGTCGACGCCGGCTCCCGCGACGCCGCCTTCAAGCGCCGCGAAGACGACCTCGCGCGCGACAGCAGGCGCCGCCTGAAGGAACTGCGCGCCGGCCGGCGCGCGCCGCAACTGGTCGAGCTCGAGGCCGGACTCAGCGCGACGCTCACCGGCGCCGGTTTTGTACGCGTCGTCACGCCGCTGATCATCTCGTCGGACTCTCTGCTCAAGATGGGCATCGAGCACGGCCATCCCTTGCGCGAGCAGGTGTTCTGGCTCGAGGACGGCCGCTGCCTGAGGCCGATGCTCGCTCCCAACCTCTACACGCTGCTCCGCCGGCTCGGCCGCATCTGGAGCAAGCCGTTCGGGATCTTCGAGATCGGCTCCTGCTTCCGGCGCGACAGCAAGGGCGCCCGCCACCTCAACGAGTTCACGATGCTGAACCTCGTGGAGCTCGGGCTGCCGGCGGCAGAGTGCCGGCCCCGGCTCGAAGAGCTCGCCGGGACCGTGATGGCCGCCGCCGGCGTCGACGACTACGAGCTCGTGCGCACCGACTCCGAGGTGTACGGCGAGATGGTCGACGTGGAAGTCAACGGCGCCGAGGTCTGCTCGGCCGACGTGGGGCCACATCCGCTCGACGGCAACTGGGGCGTGGTCGACCCCTGGGTCGGCCTCGGCTTCGGCCTCGAGCGGCTCATCATGGCGCGCGAAGGGTACCCCAACATCGAACGCGCCGGCCGCAGCCTGGCCTACGTGGACGGCGTGCGCCTCAACATCTGACGCGCGGCGGCGGCGGCTGCCGGACCCGCCGCGGCGGTCTTGGCCGCCTTGAGCACGATCTTCGCGTCGGTCCACCCGTCGCCGTCTGGCTCGCTCACGTGCGCGAGCAGTTCTCGCACG
>CAIWHY010000102.1 GCA_903912585.1 uncultured Thermoleophilia bacterium
CCCTCCACGGCGACCGTGACGTCGTCGACGCTCAGCTCGGCCACCTCGCGCCGCCCGTCGCGGACGATCCGCGCCAGACGTTCCTGCTCGAGATAGAGGAACGGCTCCAGCGGTTCGTCCCCGGCCATGGCGCGCACGCGTTCGCGCAGCTCGCCCTCGGGCCACTCGCTCAGCGGGACGTCGGCGGCCACGAGCGCCTCGAGCTCCTCGCGGCGCATCACGCCGCCGGTGCCGTGCGCGAGCTGCTTGAGCGTGATGCGCACGCCGCCGCCGGTCTCGCGCCGCCGCAGGTAGAAGCCCGCGGCCAGGAAGCGCCGGCCCGGGGTGTCGAGAAACGTGTCGCGGTCGCGGCGGCGTTCGCCGGCGTCCACGTCGTACCCGGCGAGGTCCGTCGCCTGCGAAAGGCGGGCGACCGTCGCCGGATCGGTCACCGTGAACTTGAGCTCGACCTCCACGCCCTCACTCCCCTGCCAGTTGGGACGGCGTGAGCAGCCACGCCAGCACGCCGTCCTCGAGTCCCGGGCCCCCCACGTCGACGCGTGCGAGGCCCCCTTTCTTCATGTCCACGAAGCCGCCGCCGATGAGCTCCGCGATGGTCGCGGAGAACTCGGGCTCGTGGCCCACGACCATGAGCTCCGCCGCCTCCGGCCGCTCCGCCGCGATCCGCTCCAGGCAGCGCGCGTCGAAGCCGCGCGCGAGGCGCGCCTCCTCGACCAGCCGGTCGCGCGCGCCCAGCGCCTCGGCGACGATCTCCGCCGTGCGGAGCGCGCGCACGAGCGGGCTGGTGAGGATGACGTCGGGCGTCAGCCCGAGCCGGCGCATGCCTTTGGCCTCGCGGCGCATCAGGTCCTCGCCCGCGGGCGTGAGCGGGCGCAGGCCGTCGTCGCCCTCCCACGTGGCGCGCGGCGCGGCCTTGCCGTGACGCAGGAAGTAGATCCTGCGCGTCATTCGTCGCCCTGACGCAACACGGCTTCGCGCGCCTGCGCCACGAAGTACTCCTGTGCGTTGAGCGGCGTCTCGCCTTCGGCCGGCCAGATGTGCTCCCAGGTGCCGTCCGGCTTGAGCACGCGCGTCTTCATGTTGTCGGCGAGGTACGTCGCCAGGATCTCGTCGCGCAGGCGCCGCAGGATCGCCTTGTCCTGCACCGGGAAGAGGATCTCGACGCGGCGGTTGAGGTTGCGGGGCATCAGGTCGGCGCTGCCCAGCAGGATCTCCTCCTCGCCGCCGTTGCGGAACCAGTAGATGCGGCTGTGCTCGAGGAAGCGGCCGACGATGCTGCGCTCGCTGATGTTGTCGCTGACGCCGGGCACGCCGGGCCGCAGGCAGCACATGCCGCGCACGTTGAGCTCGACCTTGACGCCGGCCTGCGAGGCCCGGTACAGCCGGCGGATCATCGGCTTGTCCACGAGCGAGTTCATCTTGAAGATGAGGTGTGCCTCTTCCCCGCGCTCGGCGTGCGCGATCTCGCGGTCGATGCGCTCCTCGATGCCGCGGCGCATCGTCGTCGGCGCGACCAGGAACTTGCGGTAGTCGCCGGACGTCGCGTAACCGGTGAGCGAGTTGAACACCACGGAGGCGTCGGCGCCGAGATCGTCGTTGCAGGTGAGGTACCCGAGGTCGGTGTACTGCTTGGTCGTCATGCTGTTGTAGTTGCCGGTGCCGAGGTGGACGTAGCGGCGGATGCGCTCGCCCTCGCGGCGCACGACCAGCATGATCTTGGAGTGCGTCTTGAGGCCGACGAGGCCGTAGACCACGTGAACGCCCTCGCGCTCCAGCGCCTTGGCCCACCCGATGTTGCTCTCCTCGTCGAAGCGGGCCTTGAGCTCGAGCAGCACGGCGACCTGCTTGCCGTTGGCGGCCGCCTCCATGAGCGCGTCGACGACCGGCGCGTTGCGGCCGACGCGGTACAGCGTGGTCTTGATGGCGAGCACGTCCGGGTCGTCGGCCGCCGAGGTGACGAAATCCACGACGGGGTCGAACGAGTCGTAGGGATGGTGCAGGAGGATGTCCTTCTGGCGGATGGCGGCGAAGATGTCCGGCTTGTCGGCATCGGCGAGGACCGCCGGCGTCGACTGCACGAGCGGCTGGAACGAGAGCTCGGGCCGGTCGATGCGCTGCAGGTCCCAGAGACTGCTCAGCCCCAGCGGCGACTTGACGGTGTAGATGTCCTGCTCGGTCAGCTCGAGGTTCTCCTTGAGGATGCCGCGGATGCGCTCCGGCATCTCCTCGTCGATCGTCACGCGGATGACCGAGCCGAAGCGGCGGCGGCGCACGAAGCGCTCGATGGTCTCGAGCAGGTCGTCCGCCTCGAGCTCCTGGATCGCCAGTTCGGCGTCGCGGGTTACGCGGAAGGCGTGCGTCTCCAGCACCTCCATGCCGGGGAACAGCGAGCTGAGGTTGGCGGCGATGACCTGCTCCAGCCAGGTGAACCACTGATCGGGAGCGCCCTCGCCGTCCTCCGGCGCGACGTAGCGTGCCGGCGCCGGCACGGGCACGAGCCGCGGCAGCGGCGAGCCCGGCACCTTGACGCGCGCGAAACGCTCCTCGCCGCTCGGGTCGCGCACGAGCACGGCCAGGTTGTGGCTCATGTTGGAGATGTGCGGGAACGGCCGGCCGGGGTCGAACGCCAGCGGCGTCAGCACAGGGAAGATCTGGGACTCGAAGTACTCGTCGAGCTTGCCCTGCTGGCCGCTGTCGAGAGTCCCGTAGTCGACGATGTGGATGCCGGCCGTCTCGAGCTCGGGCCTGAGGTCCGAGAAGCACTGGCGCGCCGCCTTCATGAGCCCCCAGGCGCGCTCCTGGACGAGCGGCAGCAGCTTCTGCGGCGTGAAGCCGTCGGCGGAGACCTCGGTCACGCCGGCCTCGACCTGCTGGCGCAGGCCGGCGATGCGCACCATGAAGAACTCGCCGAGGATGGACCCGAGGATGCCGACGAACTTGACGCGCTCGAGCAGAGGATTGTTGACGTCGCGCGCCTCTTCGATGACGCGCTCGAAGAAGTCGAGCATGCTGAGCTCGCGGTTCCGGTACAGAGACGGGTCGCGAAGCTCGGTGTCGGCGATCTCGGCGGCGGTCTCGGAGATGAACTCCTCGTGCGCCGCCTCGGTCGTACGCTTGGCGGTCTGGCGGCCGTGGTACTCGTCGGCGCGCGACTGGCTTTCGGTCCCTCGCATACTGCCCCTCCTCGACGGCCGAGGGCACACCACGGCCGATGGTTAACCAGGAGAGCAGAGTATATTCCCAGTTTGTGAGCCTGCCCACGAAGAAGCTCGTTGGTGCAGGCCCGAAGGCCGCGCGGCCCCCCGCACGCGAGCGGCGGCTGCCCCCTCGAACGCGAGCGGCCGCGCTGCCGAACGCGAGCGGCCGGCGGCGTCACCCTGCGGTGACCCCACCGGCCGCCGAAGCGCCAGTGGCGTGCTTCACATCGCCATGTTCTCGACGCGCTCCACTCCCGGTACCACGTTCTTCAGATGCCGCTCCACGCCGTTGGTCAGCGTGAGCTGGGACATCGGGCAACCGGCGCAAGCGCCCTGGAGGCGCACCTGCACGACGCCGTCCTGCACGTCGATGAGCTCTATGTCGCCACCGTCGGCCTGAAGGGCCGGGCGGATGTCGCCGAGGGCCTGCTCGACCTGCTCCTTGATCTCAATCTCAGCCATGTATTGTCACCTCCTCGTTGCTTGCGTGCGGCCGTGTGTGTCAGGCGCCGGTCGCCGTGGACCGGCCAGGGCCGCGAACGTCATTGACTGCAACTCCTCCGTGAGGAGCGTCTCGACACCGTGCCAGAACTCGTGGGTGTCGCACACGTCTTCGCCGCAGCGTTCTACCCGCTGGCGGCAGCGGCAAAGCAGGATGGGTCCCTCCACGGCCTCGTATACGTCGCGCACCGTGATGTCGGCAGCGGGGCGCGCCAGCATGACGCCGCCCTGCTGCCCGCGCTGCGTGCGTACGAGGCCGGCGCGCGCCAGGTCCTGCACGACCTTGGCCAGGCGCGCGCTGGGAATGCGCTGGCGCTCGGCGATGTCGCAGGTGTGGAGGACGGTCCCGGGCTGCCGGCACGAGAGCTCGTAGACGGCGCGCACGGCGTAGTCGGCTTGCGTGGAGAGCTTCATGATCCCTTTTTACACGAACAGGACAACAATGTCCAGTTTGGACCGACGGCGGCGCGACGGCGGCGTGGCGGCGGCGCGGCGACCCGCCCGCACCGTCCCGCCGGCGCGCCCGCTAGACCTCGTCCCACGCCCATGTCAGGTTGTCCCGGTGGGCGCTCCGATACGTCTCGTCGAGCTCGACGCCCTCGGCCAGCAGGCCGGCCGCCGGCACGTCGAGATCGTGGCGGCCGGCGCCGCCCTGCTTCTGCTCGGCGACCGCGGCGTAGACGCCCGTGATGTAGCGCTCGTTGGCGTCGATGATCTTCTTCCCCATCGCCGGCCCGTGGGTGGGCACGATCAGGTCGACGGGGAGCTGCTTGAGCTGGCGCAGGGTCCGCACCCAGTCCTTCATCCCGTCGCGCTGCTGGAAGTTGGGCAGCGGCCATTCCACCGTGTCGCCGCCGAACAACAGGCGCGACTCGGCGCGGAAGACGCAGAGCGAGTCCTCACTGTGCCCGGGCGTGTGGATGAGGTGGACGCTGCCGTCGGGGCCGGTGTAGGTGAGGCGGTCGCCGAAGGTGATCGTCGGCAGCGGCACGCCCTCGGGCGGCGGCAGCGGGACCGACTCGTCGGCGGTGGCCAGCTGCGCCGTGATGAGCCGCGGGCAGGCGCGCTGAGCGACGATGTCGCCGCCTTCGAAGGCAGCATTGCCGTACACGTGGTCCCAGTGGTGATGCGTGTTGACGACCACGACCCGGCGCGCGCCCGCGTTCTCCGCCAGGAACTCCGTCACCGGGGTCATGTCCTGCGGGCGCATGAGCGTGTCGATGACGAACGCCCGGCGCTCCGTGAACGTCACCGCCGTGACCGTGGGGAAGCCTTCGGCGTCGATGCGATGGACCCAGGTGTCGCGGGCGATCTGCCCCACGTCTCCTCCTGTCGCCTGGGGTGCGGCGCGGGCGCCGTCAGGCGACCTCGCGCACGTGGTTGGGCGCCGGGGTGAGAAGCTCCAGCCCGGCGCCGGTCACCAGCCAGGTGTCCTCGATGCCGATCGCGCCGAGGCCGGGCAGCACGAATTTGGGCTCGAGCGCGAAGACCATGCCCTTGGCCAGTTCGAGATCGCTGGCCGTGAGCACCGGCAGCTCGTCGAGCTCGAGGCCGACGCCGTGGCCGACGAAGCGCACGCGGCCCTCGCCGTGGCCCATGAAGTACTCGCCGAGGCCCTCGGCTTCGGCCGCGGCGAGCGCCGTCTCGTAGAGGGCGCGGCAGGTCACGCCGGGCCGGGCCGCCGCGACCACGGCCGCTTCGATGCGCACGGCCGCGTCATAGGCGCGACGCAGCTCGTTTGGCAGCTCGCCGACCACGAAGATGCGCGTGAAATCGGCGATGTAGCCCTGGCTCGTGGTGACGAAGTCGAAGACGACCTGCTCGCCGCGGCGGATGGGCTTGAAGCTGGCGCCCTGGGCGATCGAGGCGCTGAGCCCCGTACCCGCCAGCGGCGTGTCGAGGTAGCTGGAGGCCCAGCCGCTGGCGCCGGTCAGCACCTGGCCGTAGAACATCTCCTGATTGAAGGCACGCATGCGGATGTACCCCTCGTGGCCGAGGCGCCGAGCCTCGGCCTCCACCCTGCCGGCGAACTCGGCTTCGGTGAGGCCCTCGCGCAGGATGCCGGGGACGAGCTCGCAGACGCCGAGGGTGACGGCGGCCGCGGCGCGTATGCGGTCTACCTCCCACGGCGACTTGACGGCGCGCTGGCGCACGATGTCGCGGCCGACGTCCTCGAAAGCCGTCTCCGGGAAGAGCTTCTCGAGGCGGCGGAAGTCGTTCACCGGCAGCACGTCGAGTTCGAGCCCGGCGCGCCGCGGCGGCGCCCCGTAGCGCTCGGCCACGAGCCGTGGCAGGTCGCGCGGGCTCGCCAGCTCGACGACGGTGCCGAGCGGCGCCGCGAGCGGCGACTCGCGGCGCGCGCGCTCGACGAGCTTGCGCACGAACAGCGTCGCCTCCCCGGCCGCCGGCACGTACAGGTACGAGCGCTGCACCGTGCCGCTGTAGTAGTACAGGTCCGCGTTCTGCACGAGGATGGCGGCGTCGAGGCCGCGGTCCGCGAGTGTGGTCTGCAGGCCGGCGAGGCGGGCGCCGACCTCGGCGGCCGGCACGAGCACGGCGCCGGGGGCCACCAGAGGAGGTCTGTGTGCCGAGGACGCCTGCTCCCGCCGCCCTTCCGTCGGGGATGGCCGAGTCAAGAGGCCGCCCCGCCGCTCAGGCCACGAACGTCGTCACGCGCCACCAGGTGACGGCGACGAGCACCGCGACGATGGCCAGGGTGGCCGCGATGTCGACGGCATCGAACGCACGGCGCGGGTCCCTGCGCCCGCCGCGCATCAGCACGAAGGTCGTGAGGCCGCCCACCACGAGCCCGCCGACGTGCGCCTGCCAGGACACGAACCCCGCCGTGAAGCTGAACACGAGGTTGATGACCAGCAGGAAGACGACGTTGCCGAGCAGGGCGCGCGACTGCAGGTCGCGGCCGCGATTGAGGAACGCGTGCACGGCGAGGGCGCCGAAGATGCCGAAGATCGCCCCCGAGGCTCCGACCACGAGCGTGTTGACCGGGGCCGCGACGAGCACGAGCACCGAGCCGGCGAAGCCGGACACGAAGTAGACGACGAGGAACTTGGCGCGCCCCAGGGCGGCCTCGACGAAGCCTCCGATCACCCACAGCGCCCACATGTTGAAGGCGATGTGCAGGATGCCGTCATGCAGGAAGAGGCAGGTGAACATGCGCCAGTACTCGTGCCTGAGGAGCACGTAGGGCGAGTAGAGGGCGCCGAGATTGAGGAGCGCCTGGGACGAGCCGCCACCCATCATGGCCGACGCACCGGTGACCAGCTCGATGAGGAACATCACGACGTTGATGGCGACCAGCACCTTGGTGGCGGAGAGCCCGCCGGACGCGACGCCGCCGGCGCTCCAGCGCGAGCGCGTCTGGGCGCGCGTGACGACCCTCGCGCGCGAGCCGGGGGCCTGCTGCTCGCGCACGCACTCGGGGCAGCGGAAGCCGACCGGCGCCGGGATCATGCACTCGTGGCAGATCGGGCGGCCGCAGTTGGAGCAGGAGACGCCGGTCTCGCGCATCGGGTGCCGGTAGCAGTGCTTGACCTCGAGGTCGTCCGGCATCTGCGTCTCGAAGTCGGGCGGCAGAGCGCCGGCGAACGGCGACTCCGGAGGTTCCGGCGGCTGCGGCGGGACGGTGCTCACAGAGCGGCCTCGACAGTCTGGGCCGTCTCGACCGCCACGGCCGCCTCGGCCGTCTCCGGGATGCGGCCGAAGAGCTCGCGCAGCCAGCCCGGCATCGGCATGGCTCGCCCGGTGTCGCGCTCGCAGACCGCGAGCCGCGTCCAGCCGGCGACGAGCAGGAGTCCGTCCCGCGTGACCTCGTAGTCGAAGGCGAACGAGGCCGGGCCGATGGACTCGACGCTCGCCGAGACCTCGAGCAGGTCGTCGAGGCGCGCCGGGCGCAGGTACTTGAGCCGCGCCTCCACGACCGGCAGCAGCACGCCGCGCTCCTCGATGGCGGTGATGGGGTGGCCGAGGGCACGCAGCAGCTCGACGCGTGCGACCTCGAAGTACGTCAGGTAGTTGCCGTAGTACACGACCCCGGCGGCGTCGGTCTCCGCGTAGCGCACGCGGATGGGCGTCGTGAACCGGGGCGTCTGCGAGAGGGGGGCTTCCATCGCGAAAAGTGTAGCACGAGCAAGAGCGCGGCCCGAACCGGGGCCGGCGCGGTGCCGCGGCCTCGCG